>JAZKEU010000004.1:0-12425 GCA_040386775.1 Bdellovibrionota bacterium
CAATTTTATTCATTTAAGTCAGACTTATGATAATGAAAACAGATTCATCACTTTCAACTTTAGATAAAGCTCGCCACGTCAACCTTGATACTTCAATCTACGGATCTTTTGCTGAGATTGGTGCCGGTCAAGAGACCACAAGATTTTTCTTTCAAGCTGGCAAAGCCTCTCAAACTATCGCAAAAACAATGTCCGCCTATGATATGACTTTTAGTGATGCGATTTACGGCAAAGAAAAAAATGGAAGATATGTTTGCGAAAGCAGGCTTTTAAAAATGCTAGAAAAAGAATACAGTCTTCTCGAAGAGCGTCTCGGAGAAACAAGAGGCAAAGATACAAAATTTTTCGCATATGCAAACACGGTTGCAGCGAAAAGTGTAAATGGTATTGGTGATGGCAGAGGTTGGGTCGGTATTCGTTATCAAACAAAACCTCGTGGGCCAATTCACGATATCGTTCTGCACGTTAAGCTCAAGGATTCGAGAAACCTACTTCAACAAGAAACCCTGGGCATTGTTGGAACAAATCTAATTCATGCAGCTTTTAATAACTGGGAATCTCCCAAAGATTTTATTATTTCACTGATGGACAGTTTAGACTCAAGAAGAGCTGAGATCAACTTCATCAGATTCTCCGGACCCGCTTTTGAAAAGCATGATAATCATATTTTAAATCTCTACCTCGTTCAGAATGGATTCACAGATGCAGTGGTGTTTGATCACAATGGTCAGATCATTGAACCTACAGATCTTCTTTATGGAAAACACGTCGTGATCTTGCGTGGACGATACAGGCCGATCACAAATGTTCATATGGACATTATTGAAAGCGGACTTAAGCATGCTTTAAAGGAAAATAAAAATATCACCAAAAAAGATGTTATAGTTCTTGCTGAGCTAACCTTAAATAACCTAACAACCGCAGAAAAAATTGACGCTCAAGATTTTCTAGCAAGAGTCGAAACTCTCGCCGCTCAAAATATTCCCGTGATGATTTCAAACTTCGCCGAATACTATAAACTCAAAATCTACTTCAATAAAATCAAGCATAACGACGTAAGAATTCTTATGGGTGCAAATATGCTTAAAGAAGTCTTTAATGAAAAGTATTATGAAAACCTCCAAGGCGGAATTTTAGAGGGCTTAGGGGATATCTTTAAGAGTAACTGCAAGATACTAGTTTATCCATTCAAAGATGAAAAAGGCACTCTGGACGCTGAAAGCTTTAAACCCTCGAAGAACATTCAGCCTATCTACGAATATTTTATCCAAAACAAAATGATCGAAGATATCGAGCCCGTCGACAATGCTTGTTTGGAAATCAACACTCAAACTATCGTAAGCGACATTGTGGCCAAAAATAAAAACTGGGAGGCGAAAGTCCCAGCTTCAGTGATTAAAATCATTAAAGACCAAAAATTATTTGGCTATAAGTAGGCTTTCTACTTAGCATTAAGTAATAGCTTTTTTCAAAGCCTCCACCACTAGTTTTTCCGAAGGAATTTTTCCAAACTCAGGACGATAAACCAAGCAAATATCGTCTTTGTAAGACGGAAGAGAAGACATCTTCTTCAATGGGAATTTGGACAAACTCACCGCTCTCTCTGGAATGATCCCATATCCAATCTCTTCATGCACAAGTCTACAAATTAAATCCAAATTATCTGTACCTAGAATTTTAGAAGGTTTATTTTTCCATTTTTTTAAAATGGACTGACTTTGAAACAAATGCTGATTACAAATTATTGTATTAAAATCAGTTCCAGATTTTGAAGTCCATACAGAGACTTCATCAGTTGCTAGCTTTGTGATAATGAGATCAGGAACTTCTACAGGATTAATTATAATTCCAATATCAATATTTCCAAATTGGATTTGGGATTGAATATTTCTCGAAAGATCATGAACCAATTGTATTTTGTAATCTGGAGCTTGTTTTTTTAAGTATGAAAGCGCAGTAGGTATAAAATATTGTGCAACGGTAGAATGACAACCAACGGAAATTGTCCTTCCTGAGAACATCCCATCTTTCGAAAGATATAATTCATCTAAAGACTGAAGCGCGGCATGCGCCTTATCTAAAATTATTTTTCCTGATGATGTGAGCTGAATTCCATTTCTTGATCTATAAAAAAGAGTTGTACTCAAATCTTCTTCCAACCTCTTTATAGATTCCGAAACCGCTGGTTGACTGATTTCCAATTTATTCGCCGCTTGTGAAAAAGTAGAACACTGACTTGTCTCCACAAAGATCTTTAAATCGTTCAACCTATATTTTTTTTCGTAATCTCCTACATTCGCCATCTAAACCCCCACTAAGTATTTAGGTATAACAGATTTTCGATAAATACCATAGGTATTAGCTTATATTAAGTATAACTATTATAAAGCTTGATGGAGGAGAACTATTTGGTTTTACTTATACACGAACAAGGAGGTTCACATGAAAAAAATATTAACTATAGTAACAATTTTAGCTATCTCTAACCTAGCATTCGCAAAAGAGCTTACTTTAAGCTGCAATACAACGACTTCACTTGAAGGTGAAGCAAACGTATCTTCAGAGCAAAAACAAGTAACAGCTATTGCAAACGAAGAAATGCTACAAATGCATTTGTCGATGGACACCGATATTGGCCTAACTGCACATGCTAGAGCAGGAATTGATGCCAGCGGAAACACAACGTATGTTTCTGTAAATATTGTAGATAATGTTAATGGCTCTAGTGTAGATGCTAATGATGGCCTAAATTATAAATTTGCAAGAAGACTCAATTCTAAGGGTGAAGCGATAAATCAAATGTCTTTTGACTGCGCAGTAAATTAGTGTTGTTTAAAAAAGCCTTACAAAAGTGATTTTTGTAAGGCTTTTGAATCAACTTAAAATTTCTATTTTTTGACTATATAGTTTACGAGTTGATGAAATATTTATATTCAAACCAATCAAAATCTATCTAAAATAAATTTAATTTACACTTATATCTGATTTTTTTTCAAAACGTGGTACATACTTCATAATCGAAATTTAAAAAAAGGAGCTTTATGAAGTATTTATTTTTATTAGCGATCTGTTCTTTTCAAGTATCTGCCTTTGCAGGAGATGTATTTTTTGTTTCTAAAGCAAAATGTGTTAAAAGCGGCGGTAAGGCACTAGAAGATAAAAGATATTTAATGTGTGACGGCGGCAAATATGATGGATTTGTTATTGGTGAAGAAACCAGAACTGACTGTAACGAAAGAATCTCTGTAGCTAAAAGCCTTCTAAACCAAGACAATTTGGTTTCTGACGGTGATGAAGCTAGATTTGTATTAGTAAGCGAAATTGCTGTTGATACTTGCGCAAGAAAAGCAAAGGGTTGGAAATCATTGTCGGATACTCTTAAAAATGCAAAAAAAGCTTGCGATGAAGGTGCCGATCAATCTTCAGGTGCTTTTCAAGGTAAGTGCTACTTAAAAGCTGCACAGTTATCTAATTACATCCAAGACCAATTAGAATTCTAAAATAATTTTAAATTTTTGGAAGACCCGCTTTACCGACTCTGCTCGGTAAAGCTTTTTCCATCTGCTTTGTCATCCAATGGTTCACTTCGATAAGTTTTGCGAGATCCACTCCAGTTTTAACTCCCATGCCATCAAACATATACACAACATCTTCGGTAGAAACATTACCTTGAGCACCCGGCGCATAAGGAAAACCTCCGAGACTAGAATCAAATGTCGTGATCCCGAGTTCGTAACTCTGAAGTATATTTGCTAATGCTGTTCCTCTAGTGTCGTGAAAATGCATGGCCAATTTTTTTATAGGAATTGATCTCTTCAACATTTGAATTAACGTTTTTACTTCTTTAGGATTGGCAGCACCAAGAGTATCTCCAATCGAAACTTGATAGCAACCCATCGCGATCAATTTTTTAGCAAGAGGTACTACTTTTTGAGGTTTTATTTTCCCCTCGTAAGGACAGTAGAAGCATGTACTTAAATATCCACGAACCTTGATTTTATGCTTCTTGGCCAGCGCCATCACAGGCTCAAATCTTTTAAATGATTCTTCAATTGTACAATTGATATTGGCCATAGAAAAAGATTCTGAGGCCGCCGTAAATACCGCAACCTCTTTTGCGCCCGCCGTGATGGCATCATTCATCCCGCGTTCGTTTGGAACTAGAACTGGAAAGTGAATATCTTTATTTGGAAACGTATTTAGAATGTTTTTTACAATTTCGGCTGAGCCAGCCATTTGCGGTATTTTCTCTGAAGATACGAAAGCGCCGATCTCTATGTCCTTAAGGCCTGCATCCACTAATTTAGAAATGAATTCGCATCTAATATTGAGTTTTAAAAATTTCTTTTCGTTTTGAAGCCCGTCTCGGGGACCAACTTCTACGATTTTAATTTTTGTCATATTATTCTTCCTGACTATTCTATTTCCACCAGCAACTGACCTTGAGTGACCTGGTCGCCTTCTTTGGCTAGGATTTTTTTTATCTTACCATCTTTATTTGCCTTAAGGCTGTATTCCATCTTCATGGCTTCCATCATGATCACCACATCACCGATGATGACATCACCTGAAGATTTTTTTATTGCGGTAATCTTACCCGGCATTGGTGCTAAAATTTGATTTGGGTTAGAAACATTTGCTTTAGCATTTCTTTTTTTGCTGGCACTGTCCTCGTATTTAAAAGTTTTTCCATTCACCGAAACCCAAAAATCTTTTCCTACTTTTTCTGCATAGCCTTTTAATTTTTTTCCGTTGATATTGAGCTCTAATTTTTTCATATGCCTCTCCAGTAGGAACTCCAAGGAGAGTTGACATTTTGCGCTTGCGGATCCGCAGCACTTGAACTTGCCGACATTTGTGACGCCAGTTTAGCAAAAGCCTTTTCGTCCTCAGAAAGCTCAATGGGCCTTAGGGCATCAGCAAAATATTTTGAAATGAACTGCGTAGTCATTTCTCCAGATCTAAATTCTGGATGATTTAAAATTTCTATAAGATAGGGAATGTTTGTTTGTAAACCAAACACAACAGTAGACTGTAAAGTCTTGATCATCTTATCGATGGTTTTCTCTCGGGTTTCATCCCAAACAATCACTTTTGCGATCATCGAATCATAAAAAGAAGTGATGGTATCACCTTTTTCAAACCCTACTTCAAATCTTCTACCTGGCCCCTCAGGAAACGAGCAGCTCCCGATCAATCCTACTGATGGAATTCCACCTTGGTATGGATCTTCAGCATAAAGTCTGCACTCTATAGAATGCCCATGAGGCTTAATGTCTTCTTGCCGCCAACCCAATGTTTCACCCTGTGCACACTTGAGTTGGGCTTTTACAAGATCAAGGCCTGTCACACATTCAGTTACCGGGTGCTCAACCTGAAGCCTGGTATTCATCTCCATAAAGTAAAATTCATGATCTTGATAAATAAATTCAACGGTGCCCGCGCTGATGTAACCCACTTCTTGCGCTACTTTCACCGCACAGTCGGCCATCTTTTGTCTTGTTTCTTTCGTGAGAGAAGGAGAAATTGCCTCCTCGATAATTTTTTGATGTCTTCTCTGCACAGAACATTCTCTATCGTACAGGTGAAATACTTTTCCAGAAATATCACCAAAGACTTGGAACTCGATGTGCTTAGCGTGGTCGAGGTATTTTTCTAAGAAAACTTTGTCGCTACCGAAAGCACTTTTCGATTCTCTTTTAGCTGAAGACAATTGATCAAAAAAATCTGCTTCTGATTTAGAAATTTTTAATCCTCTTCCACCGCCACCGTTAGAGGCTTTGATGATCAGCGGAAAACCAATTTTTTTTGCTTCTTTAAGTAATGTCTCTTGAGATTGGTCCTCGCCATCGTATCCTGGAACTACTGGTACTCCAGATTGGATAGCACATTGTCTTGCTGAAATTTTATCACCCATCATTTGAATGGCTTGAGGTTTCGGTCCTACGAATTGGATACCGGCATCTAAACATTTTTGTGCAAACTCTGCGTTCTCTGATAAAAATCCAAACCCTGGATGAATAGCATCACAGCCTTTGCTCAACGCTCCTTGAATGACACGATTGATATTCAAGTAACTTTCGCTGGTGGGCGAAGCGCCGATGCAAACTGTCTCGTCACACATTCTGTAAGCTTTGGATTGGATATCCGCTTCAGAGTGAAGCAATACCGTGGGAATTCCCAATTCCTGTGCCGCCACGTGGATTCGAAAAGCCACTTCGCCTCTATTTGCTATTCCTAATTTTTTGATCTTCTTTATAGCCATTTATTTCGCTTTACTATTTTCACTTTACTGTTTTTTTGTATTCTCAACGATCCAACTTGGTTTTCTTTTTTCTAAGAATGCCCTGAGGCCCTCTTGACCTTCTTCGCTCACTCTTCTTCTCGAAATCACGGTTGTAGTTTCCGCCTTGGTCTCTTGTAAGTTTAAATGCTCTAGATCATTTAAAAGCTTTTTTGTGGTGATTAAGGCACCTTTCCCACATTTTCTGATCGATTGAATTTTTTCTTCAAGATACTTATCACACTTTGAATTTGATCCTGAAAAGTGAATCAATCCTGAAGACAACGCTTTTTCGGCATCAAATACATCTGCCGTTAAGAATAGTTCTCTCAAAATATGCGGAGACATCTTTCTACTGACAAAGGGACTGATCACACTTGGAACCAATCCTAATTTCGCTTCACTGAAACAAAATTTTGTTTTTTCATCTGCTGCCACGATATCACAAATCGCTACCAATCCTAATCCTCCACCAAATACATTGCCGTGAATTTTTCCAATAACGGGAACAGGGCAATTTTTCATGACGTCAAACATGGTGTAAAGTCTTTGCGCGTCCGCAACGTTTTCTTCGAAGTTGAATTTCATCATGGACTTCATCCAATTGAGATCCGCACCGGCGCAAAAACTTTCGCCTTCGCCTTTTAGAACCACCGCACGATTTTTCATTGAGAAATTTTGATCTGAGAAAACCATTGTTAACTCGGAAATCATTTCCGGGTTGAAAGCGTTATGAATCTCTGGACGATTCAAGGTGATGTTTAGAATTCCGTTTTCTTCTTTTATGATGACTGTACTCATTTGCTGTTCCTTACTTAGTTTTTACATCCTGTAATCGGGGCTTTGCCCCAAGCCCCCTTTCTGCCGGCCCTCGTGGCCGTCAGATCTTTTTTTTGGGGATTACATTCGGAAGACGCCAGTGCCTGGGTTTTCCCATTTTTTGTTGAAGCTTGCTGCGATTCCTAGGGCTAAAACTCTTCTTGTGTCTACTGGATCGATGATTCCATCGTCCCAAATTCTTGCTGTTGAATAATATGCGGAGCTTTCTTTTTCGTATTTTTGTAGCGTAGGTCTTTTGAATTCTTCTTGCTCAGCTGGTGACATATCTTTTCCTGTCGCCTGCAATTGATCTCTTTTTACTGTCAGAAGAACATTCGAAGCTTGTTCTCCGCCCATCACCGATATTTTCGCGTTCGGCCACATCCAAAGTTGTCTGGGTTGAAATGCTCTACCACACATTCCATAGTTGCCGGCACCATAAGATCCGCCAATCACTACAGTGAATTTTGGTACTTTTGCATTGCTCACTGCCATCACCATCTTTGCGCCATCTTTGGCGATGCCTTCGTTTTCATATTTTTTCCCGACCATAAACCCTGTGATGTTTTGTAAGAAAATCAGCGGAACTTTTCTTTGCTCACAAAGCTCGATAAAATGTGTTGCCTTCAAGGCGCTCTCACCAAACAGAACTCCATTGTTTGCGATAATTCCTACGGGCATTCCCCAGATATGCGCAAAACCTGTGACGATGGTCTTTGCGTATAGAGATTTAAATTCATGAAACTCACTTCCGTCTACAATTCTTGAAATCACTTCACGAATATCGAAAGGTTTTCTTGTATCTTTCGGAAGAATTCCATAAAGCTCGTGGGCTGGATAAAGTGGTTCTTTCACCTCTTTTAAAGCCACCGGAATATTTTTTTTACGATTTAAAGTGGAAACAATGCTTCTGCAAATTTCTAAGGCATGCTCATCATCTTCAGCAAAGTGATCCGTTACTCCGGATTTTTCTGAGTGCACAAGCGCTCCCCCTAAACTTTCCGCATCTACAATTTCTCCCGTTGCGGCTTTCACCAACGGAGGCCCACCTAAGAAAATTGTGCCGTTTCCCTTGACGATAATATTCTCATCGCTCATTGCGGGAACATATGCACCGCCTGCTGTACAACTTCCCATCACCACTGCAATCTGAGAAATTCCTTGAGCTGACATTCTTGCTTGGTTATAAAAAATTCTTCCAAAATGATCTCTGTCTGGAAATACTTCGGCCTGCAATGGCAAAAACGCGCCACCGCTGTCCACAAGATAAATGCACGGCAAACCATTTTCCATGGCTATCTCTTGTGCTCTCAAATGTTTTTTCACCGTCATGGGAAAGTAGGTTCCGCCCTTGACCGTGGCATCGTTTGCCACGAGCACGCATTCTTGTCCATGGATAATTCCAATGCCTGTGATCACTCCAGCAGCGGGAGCTTCGTTATTGTACATTTCAGTAGCGGCGAGAGTTGAAAATTCTAAAAACGCAGATCCGGGATCAATTAATTTTTCGATTCTTTCGCGCGCCGTGAGTTTATTTCTAGATTTATGTTTTTTGATGGCATCAGCTCCACCGCCAGATTTTGTGATCTCAACTTTTTCGCGAAATTCTGCGACCAAAGATTGTAACCACTGTGAGTTTTCGGAAAATTCTGGTGATGAAGAATTGATTTCTGTTTCGAGTGTTTCCATACTCTATAAAAATAATCTGCTTACATGCTTTAAGTCACTGATTCTATTGACGTAGATTTTAAATCATGATTCAGTGTGGCAGATGAAAATATCTGCACCTTATGGCCTTGGGCTCGTGACGCACGTTCAACCTGATGTAGCCATGAAATTGAGCGAACTTTTTAAAAGAGTCGAATTCGAAAATTTTGAATTTTTGCTCGAAATTGGTGGCATCTACATCGACGACAAAAGAGTGTTCACGGATGTTGAGGTTTTACCCACCTCTCTTGTGCGCGTTCACCGAAAACCCAAAAGACATCCCATTGGCAATGTGGATTGGGGCAGTCTGATTGTTGAAAATAATGATGATTTTGTTGTTATCAATAAACCTTATGGTGTTCCAACGCATGCGACTGTGGATAACTCTATGGAGAATGTGCTTTACCAGTTATCCAAAAAATTAAATTACACATTACTTATGACCCACCGTCTAGATGCCGAGACAACAGGACTTTTATTGTTTGCTAAAAATAAACAATTTCAGAGCGTATTTAATTATTTAATTTCAAATAAAATGGTTCAAAAAAAATACAAAGCTCTCACAACAAATCGCCCTGAAGTAAAAAGACATCTTCATTACATTAGAGCTGAGAAGTTTGTTCCAAAGCTTGTTTCCATAGAGCCGATTGAAGGCTGGCAGCTTTGTGAACTTATCGTAGAACAAGTGAATGATGTTACGCTTCCCAATGGAGAACCAGGTTTTGAGAGCATCATTGAACTCATCACAGGAAGAACTCACCAAATCCGCGCACAATTCACGGGGATGAATTGCCCGCTTTTTGGAGACACGCTTTATGGTGATGAAAATAGCGAATATCCACTTGGACTTCAGTCCTTTATTTTAAAATTCAACTGGAAGAACCAAAATAAAGATTTTTCTTTTCAACTCTAAGGCGATCACATACTATTATCTAATCTATATTAGAAAGTGGTGCATCTATGAAAATGGGCAATTTAAAATTAATTAATTCTATAATCTTTTTCGTAATCATTTGGGCAACCCAATGCCTCGTGAGCGTAGAAAAATCAGTTTCCTTTGAGCAACATGTGCAAGTTCAGCAAGAACTCACTCAATTGATCGGAAACTACATTACAGAAAATTTGCCTGAGATGACGAACTTTAAAATGCATTCGCTTTATACTAAGCCACCGAAAAAAGGATTGCTTGAAGCTTACTTCAATTACTCTTTCACAACAAAAGTTGCACAAAGCAACCAACATGCAACCACGGAACTTTCGGGTATTGCTGTATTAAGAAAATTAAAAGACGAGCCTCAGCAAGAATGGGCTTTAGAAAAAATTGAAATTGAAGGTGAAACATTGACGTTCAATGATCCCGTTGTAATCACGCCCACAAAAGATGGCGTAGAAAAAATAGAGAAGCCTTCTGAAACTCATAAATAGCCTAGACCACAAGTACGTTCAAATTGATCTCGAAGGCTTTCCTGTTTTTAATGGTCTGCGCGTGCAAGATCCTAACTTTGGCAAAGATATTCTTAACGGCATTAAAAGAATTCCCGAAAGATATATTTTTGTTTCTGAAATGGGTGGTGAAAAGTATATTATCGAGGCTTTCGACCAACCTTTCGTTGCCCAACAGGTCCACAAAAATTCAAATGAAGATTGGGAGATAGAACTTCCTTATGGAATTAGAAAAAAATTAAACCTCTCCCAACTCACCGTGGATGAGTGGGACAGATTCCACGGAAGAACCTCCGAAGACATTCCATACGTTCTATCCAGAAAAGCGCAGAACGAATTTTTTAATTTAGTTAGTGAATTCGATGATGACGGATTCTCCATAGGAGATGAGACTTACACAGTAAGCAGTTACTATCCTTCTCGAGACGATGTAAGAAAAAATAATTTCTGGTCAAAGATTTATAAGGAAACAGAAAACAAGCCTGGATGGGATATGAACGGTCCTAACCCCATTTTGAAGCATATTATTCCTCAACTAAAGATTCCCAAGAGTAGAATTCTGGTCGTGGGTTGCGGTCGTGGCCATGACGCTCATTATCTTGCTCAACGAGGAAATGTCGTGACGGCAATAGATTTCAGCGAAGAGGCAATTAAGGAAGCTAAAAGACTTTATCCAGAATCTGAAAATTTAAAGTTCCTGCAAGCAGATGTTTTTAATCTACCCGAGAAATATTTTGCATACTTCGATATTGTTTTTGAACATACGCTCTTTTGTGCTGTGGATCCTGTAAAACGCAATGATCTCGTGAAAGTTTACAAATCGATGCTAGCCGATCACGGGCATTTATTGGGTATATTTTTTACCATCGATAATATGAATCATCCTCCTTTTGGCGGAACCGAATGGGAATATCGGGAGCGCTTGAAAAAATATTTTAACTTTTTGTATTGGACAAAATGGAAAGCCGAAACCACCAGATCTGCCGGCACAGAACTTATCATCTACGCTAAAAAAATATCTCAATAGCAATAAAATATTTTTGTATTTTTCTAAACATTTAAAAAACTAACTAGACTTGTCCAACTCTTCCTTAAAGGTTACTAAATTAAGAGGGAGTACAAAGTTTGATTAGGCGTGATATTTCAGAAAAAGTAAGAAGTTTTATTTTCGAGCATGTGGATTCAGTTGAACAGCTTGAAGTGTTGTTATTCTTACGTAAAAATAGCGATAGGCCTTGCTCCGCTGAAGAAATCACCCGTGAACTTCGTTCCAATCTCACTTCTGTGAATGGCAGACTCCATGTTTTGAAATTGAAAAACCTTATCACAGAAGAAAATTCTGACTTTCGATATAATAATGCAAAGGAAATCGAAGAAGTTTTGACGGAGGTTGCCGAAGAGTACAGAGTTCGTCGCACGCTTATTTTAGAACTTATATTCTCTCCGCTAAAAAAGATGAGAAACTTTGCGGACTCATTTGTATTTAATTCTTCGGATAAGAAAAAAGGAGATCACGATGGCTGAATTGGTTTACTTTCTCTGCGCCCTTATGAGTACGGGTTGCGCGATAATGTTATTTCGGGGATTTAGAAAAGCTCGCTCCAGACTTCTTCTTTGGAGTTGCCTAAGTTTTTGTTTCTTAGCCGTGAATAATGTAATTTTATTTACTGATGCGGTTATTCTTCCCACCATCGATTTTGGTGGAGTGTTTTTACGCGCAACCACAGCCGCTATCGCGGGTTCCTT
Source organism: Bdellovibrionota bacterium (assembly GCA_040386775.1). Lineage (NCBI taxonomy): Bacteria > Pseudomonadati > Bdellovibrionota > Bdellovibrionota bacterium. Next base: position 11,999 of record JAZKEU010000004.1, read on the forward strand.
GCTTTTATTCGGATTGATTTGGGAGATCACATGAATCACATATTTTTTTTATATGGAATCGCGATGACGACATTTGCTTTCTCTAGTATTTTCTTTTTGAAATTTTGGAACGCTTCCAGAGATTCTTTCTTTTTATATTTTTGTATCGCCTGTGCACTTTTAGCTTTTGAACGCGTAGTTATTTTACTTGGTACTTACCAGCATGTTGGACCACATCAGGCCGAAGTCAGCATTTGGGTTTATATGATTCGGCTTTTAGCTTTTAGTGTGATTTTAACAGCGGTCGTAACAAAGAATCGCTCTTCCAACCGCTCCTAATTACAACGTGTCGCTGTTTTTAGACATTCCATGGAAAGTAGTTATACATCTGATAATACAGGTAAAAAATCCCTATTAAGAGCACCAAAATAAGACCTATTTTTCGTTG
>JAZKEU010000004.1:12438-30562 GCA_040386775.1 Bdellovibrionota bacterium
TTTCGGCAGGTTTAAGCTATAACCTTAAATAGTTTTGATGGATTGCCGCTGGAATGAGCCCCAGAGGAAAGTCCGGACTCCGTATGGTAGCGCAAGGGCTAACGGCCCTCATGAAGACGAGTAGAAATATTCGGCTTTATAGGAACAGTGGAACAGAGAGAATGTCTCAAGTAGCTATGATCTTAGAACCGGGAACGGGAAGTTTTAAGGGAGCGAAGAGAGTGAAAACAGCCAAACTCTGCGTGGAGCAAGATCAAATAGGGAAACACGCCAACGCGAGATTATTTCAAACGTTAGGTAAAATGCGACCAGCATGGGTTTCCGGGTAAGATCGCTTGAGCTAAAAAGTAATTTTTAGCCTAGAGGAATGGTGATCACTCAAACTGAATTCAAGTATCAGTTTGAGAACAGAATCCGGCTTACAGTCAAAGCGTACTTGATTTTTGGGAGCTTAGGTTTAACGACTTAAGCTCCCTTTCTTTTTCATGACGCAAACCTTTGGAAAAGGTGCGGCTCACCTTTTGTCTCGTTCAAAATTGTCTTTGAAATTCCGATTTAATTTATATATTTCGCAGACATATTTTATTTGGAGGCATCTTTGAAGCAATGGGTGAAAAAACTCGTTAATCAATTTGAAATCGACTGGGGCAATGACGAGAAATCAAAAGACAATGTTTTGAATATGTCGGATGAGCGCGGAACGCTTTTATTTATCATTGATACCTATGCGAAGCACTTATTTGAAATTGATAAGCAGCCCATTAGAAAAGTTAGAGAGACTCTCGACGATTTTGCCAAGACTCTCGTTAAGCCAGACAAAGTGGATATGGAGAAATTCTTATTCAGATTCAGGCAATTCTTCACTGGTTATCGCATTGATGAGTACAGTTACATTCAAAAGACTTTCGAAGATTTTAAAAATATCATCTGGGACTTTGCAGATCAACTGAGTGAAGATGCAAAAAACGAACAGATGCAAGATGAAGAAGTAAAAAAGAATCTTTATCAATTAAGAGAAGCGGTCGAAGCCAACTCTATTGAAGATCTTAGAACCAAGGCACGTGAATTTATCGATAATTATATTTCTTATCAATTTAAGCGCGAAAAAGAAAGAGAGCAGACTCTACAAAAAGTCGAGAAAAGCTTAACAACCGTTCGCAAGAAATTGGTCGAAGTAAACCACAACATGAGAGTGGATCATCTTACACAAGCTTACAACCGTATGAGCTTTGATGAGCAGATCAAAAAGCATTTCCATTTATTTGAACTTTCAAAAACTCCTGTGTCACTTTTAAGTCTTGATATTGATTTCTTTAAAAAGATTAACGATTCCTATGGTCACGACATTGGTGATTACGTTCTCAAAGAATGCGTAAAGCTCTTAAAAGAAGTTTGCAACAAAGATGGTGAATTTGTAGCCCGAGTGGGTGGCGAAGAATTTACGATCATTTTACCCGATTGCAAATTAGATGCTGCGATCAAGCGAGCAGAAGAGATTCTTGCAAAAGTTAGAAAGGAAACTTTCATTCACGAAAAACTAGAAATCAAATTCACGGTCTCTATTGGTGTCGCGGAAGTGGCCCATGGTGAATCTTTATCGAAATGGGTAAAGAGAGCCGACGAAGCCCTCTACCATTCTAAGCAATATGGCAGAAACCGTTATAGCGTAATCCCTTACAAAGCCGTGAATGCGGCCTAACTGGACTCCGCATGCGGCCTTCTTCAATAAATTCAAATTTCTTATAGAGATTAATTCGCGAACTTTGCATTGGCCTTCAATTTGCTGATATAAAGCCTTTATCGTGAATAGAGGAAGCTTATGCCTATCTCTTTGAATACAATTCGCCTTTTTAGGTCCTTTCGTCTATTTCTTGGACGTCTTTTGCCGTTGGTTTTATTATATACAAATCTTCAGGCTAGCGATGTTTATGAGGATTACAAATGGATGCTGGGTCGGAAGCTCCCTCATTTTAATGCCGCAATAGAATTACTAACAGAATATAACGATAAAACAAACTTGGCCCTAGTTCATGCATCTGAACAAAAAATAAAGAATACTTTTCGAAAACACCTCAATGAAGATGTCGTAGCAACTAAAATGTCTCATCCTTGTGGGGAATTTGAATCTGTAGGTTGGGTTGTCACCGCTGGAGCAACAAAGATTGGACTCAGGCACTCTTCAGAGAATCTTGTTCATTCTTTAATTATCGGCTGGAGCCCTCAAGAAACCAACGATCGGAATTGGTTTTGTCGAGATTGGTATTCCGCTTCACTATTGAAGCCATTTAAAACATTTTTTTCTACCAGTTTCAGGTTGAATAAATCCAACACCCTTTCGGCTTTACGTCCCTGGGGAGTGCACTTCGGGAAAAATTGGCAAATCACTGAAGAGTTTAATTATAATTATTCAGGGTTACAAGTGGTCTCCAGAAATCCTCCTAGAAAAAGCCTGGAGCAAATTTATTCTTCACAAAGCTCATTGCCATTGGGCTTAAGTCTCGAGCAAATAAAAAATTTAGCACTGAAATCTTCGCGAGTTTCAGTTGCCGTCCTAGATTCGGGAGTAGATTACAATCACCCGGCTCTGGCCTATAAACTCGCACCGAACGCCGGTTGGGATTTTGTTGAGAACGACAATCTTCCTTTTGATTTTGGGCGCACATTTTTTTTCAATGAATCCACTACTCATGGTACAGCCGTAGCCTCAATTGCTGCTGGAGACGGAGTCTTAACATCTGTAGTACCCATTCGATTACTAGGAGAAACAGAAACACGTGAAGCAGCGAATTTCAAAAAAGCTATCTACTATGCGCGATCAGCAGGATCTCGAGTAATCAATATGAGCTTTGGCTACACTATCGCTAGAGACGATAAAGATGCTGGTGAAATGGCTTACGCTTTAAGTGGTAGCGATGCTTTCAAAAAGCAAGCGATAAAGATGAATAGAAAAGCAAAAAATGAACTAGCCTTGATGATCGAAGTGATTAGAAAAAATCCCGACATGTTATTTGTTATGGCCGCAGGAAATCTTCGAGAGAATTCCAATTCTGAAAGGTTCGACGCCGACGACACTTCAACTATAAATTTTCATTCTAATCCAACAATTAATCTTCCAAATGTGCTTGTGGTATCCTCTACAGATGACTCCAATAAGCTTTCTCAATTTTCAGTTTTTGGAAAAAAATCAGTACACCTCGCCGCTTTTGGAGACACAGCCCTTCTTCCTACTAAGGATGGAGAAAAAAATGAAATGGCGGGAACTTCTTTTGCCGCCCCATATGTAGCTCACGGAGCAGCTTATATCCTAGCAAAAAAACCTCACTATACGATTGCACAAGTGGTTGAAACGCTCAAAAAATCTATAGTACCAACTCGAGAATTAAGCCAAAAGGTCATCTGGGGTGGATATTATAAGTTCTCAAACCTAAAGAAAATTCTCTAAAAAAATATCCGTTCTCATAGACAGTCATCCCACGCCTTTTACACCCGTCGAACTTCTTCGCAAATTATCAGTAAATTCCTATGTAAAGAGATTGATATACGCCTGACAAGGTACTCACACCTTATAGCGAATGTATGCGTTTTAAGGTGGCCCTTTCGTTGCAAATTGAAAGGTGGACTATGAGAATTTATAAAAATAGTCCAAACAAAATAGTCCTCACCATAACCATTACCCTACTCTTGTCCTTTGCTCTCAAAGCAGAAATCAATATGAAGGACGCAAGCTACAGACAATCCTTCTTTGATATACAAGAAGTAAGAAGGACCTACAACAGTCGTTCTCTCTACACAGGATTCTTTGGATTCGGATGGTGTTCAAATCTAGAGAAATCCTTAGATATTAAATCTCCAAAAGAAATATCGTTTAAAGAATGTGATCAAGAATTTCCTTTTGTTCTCACGGATGAGAACAATCTACTTAAAACTAGAACTTACGAAAATACCATAACCAAAGAAAAGCTAATTTTTAAATCTGGCAGCTACACCCAATACTTAAATACCGGCGAAATTCGCGTCTTCAATCGCCTCGGCCAAATGATCAGCGCGATTCAGCCTCATGGACAAAGGATCGGATACCTTTATAACCATCAGAACTTAATCTCCCTTAAGACAAACTCCAACCTTCTCCTAACCTTCTCCTTTAATGACACTCGTCAGATCACAAGGATTCAGAGCAATTCTGGTTTAAGCTCACTGTACCTTTACGAAAAACAAAACTTGGTTCAGACCGTGAACTCCACCAAGCAGTCTCACCTGTATGACTACGACGATTTGAACAACATGGTGAGATTGACCTTCCCTGATAAAACCGAAGAAAATATCGTGTACAACAAGGATCATGATCGGGCAGTTAAAATTCAATTGAGAAATGAATGCATCGAATACTATGACTATTACCAAAAAAATAACGATCCACTTTACCAAATTTCCACACTCACCCGAAAATGTGACAACAAAACCATTCATACTTTTATATACGAATTCTGGTACAAAGTGAGACCCGATGGATTAAAATATCTTGAAAGATACAAAATCAATCAATCGATTCAAAGCAAGAAAAATCAAACAGTAGATATCACCTACAATCCTTATGACGGAAACCCAGTACGTATACTCAAAGACGGTAAAGATTTAATTATTAAAATCTAGGGGGAACAAATGAAAATGCTTCTTATCTTTTTCTTACTCTTGGCCTTCACCATCAATGCTTTCGGGATTGATACAAATACAGAAAAAACCATATTAGATCAAAACTGGGGTTTGAAAAAAATTGATGTCGAAAAAAGCTGGAGTATCTCTCAGGGAAATAAAAAAATCATCATCGCCATCATCGACACCGGAATGGATATGAATCATCCCGAACTCAAAAATAATCTCTGGGTAAATCCAAAAGAAATTTCCGACAATGGAATCGACGATGATGGAAACGGATTTATCGACGATATACATGGATGGAATTTCGTTACCGAAAATAATAAACCTTTAGACTCTCAAGGCCATGGAACACACATCGCCGGAATCATTCATGGTGTGGCTCCGAAAGCTAGCTTTATGGTTCTTAAATATTTTGATCCTAAATCTTTATCAGATAAAAATATAACCAACACCGTAAGAGCGATCGATTATGCGGTCAATAACGGCGCTCAGATTATCAACTATTCCGGCGGCGGCTTCGGGAAAAATCCTTTGGAGGAAATGGCTATTAAGAGGGCAAAGGATAAAAACATTCTCTTCGTCGCTGCCGCCGGAAATGAAGCTACAAACTCAGACAAAAACTCTTTCTATCCCGCCAGCTATGATCTTTCGAATATCATTTCCGTGGCCTCACTTACGCAAGAGTCTGATCTCGTAGAATCCAGTAATTTCGGAATTGAAACCGTAGATATCGCAGCTCCTGGTAAAAATATTTTCTCAACTCTTCCTGGCGGACGGTACGGATTTATGACTGGAACTTCTCAAGCCACGGCTTTTGCCACCGGCGTCCTAGCCATAATGATGACTGTTTATCCGGATATCCATAATACCGAAAAACTTATCCAATATTTAGTGAGCGCAGGAAGTATAGAGGAAAACCTCAACGGAAAGACAAAGTACAAAACGAAATTAAATTCTTATCGAGCCCTGGCTATGAAGGGAAAAGAAGTGGATGCGAACGGATTGAGCGCCGAGAATACCAAACAAATCAATGCGGATATATTTTCTTCGGAAAGTTCAATTTTAGATGCTAATTTAGATTCTTTGATTAAAAATACGAATACAAAAAATAGAATGAGAATTCCCGCTCAACAGTAACCTAGCAATGTGAGCAAGGCTCATCGTTAGCTATCAAAATCATCGTCATAAGCAAAAAGCTTTGCACCTTTGAATTGCTTATCTAAAGCTTGGTTTGCCAATTCATCGGCTCTTTTATTTTGCTCTCTGGGAATATGCTCAACTCGAACTTTCTCAAAAAATTTCAAAAGCTCTATCACTTGAGCATGCAGGTCTTTAATGCTTTCAGATTTAACTTTATATTCACCGAGAATTTGTCTCACCATCAGCTGACTATCGGTTCTAATCCAAATCTTTTCCGCTTTGTTAACTTTGGCTTCTTCTAGGCCTCTGATCAGCGCTGTGTACTCTGCAAAATTATTGGTTTGATCGCCGATAGCTTCAGAAAGAGTAGAAACTTCTTCGTCTTTCACCGTTGTAAATGAAACTCCAATGGAAGCAGGCCCAGGATTACCTCTGCTTGCTCCATCCGTGTAAATCTTGATAGCTGCCGGCCACTTCATGAAATTACTTTTTCTTGATTCTATCTAAAATTTTATTGGCTTTATCTAGAGCTTGGCCTTTAACGGCGTTGAGTTTTTCTTCGGCTTTGCCTTTAACTTCATTGAATTTCGGAGTGTATTGCTCTTTTACTTCTTTGAATTTTTGTTCAGCTTCACCTTTTACTTTTTCAAAATTCGACTCTAATTCGCCAAAAATTTGCTGTGCTTTTCCCATCACTTCTTGTTTTTTTCCAGAGATTTGAATTTTTTTGCTATCTGCAACTTTCCCAATCTTTTGTTCTAATTTTCCAATTTTTTCTTTCACCAATCCAGAAACTTGTCTTACAGTTCCTTTATCGATCGAAACTTTTTCTGTTTTTTTAGAAGAATTCTTAGAGTCTGCCATTTTAACTCCTGATTTTTTTGTTTTTAATTTTTTTCCATTAGCTTTTTTAGATGGTGCTGCTTTTTTCTTAGCCATTTTTATTTACCTCTTTAGAATGAATGATACTATACAAGCATACCACAAAAAGCAAAAACGAATCTGTGAAGATTCGTCCTTTTTATGCCTAAAATAAAAAAACGCCGACTTATTAAGGTCGGCGCCTTCGAAGTTTGAATTTTTCAGTCTAAAATCAAGAGCTTTACTCAGCTCTGATTTTCAATTCTGGCTTCAGTACGGCTTTTGGAGCAAGTTGACCATTGAGTACTGTAGCTTCTTGCGGAAGAACCGTGCTCAGCTGGAGGTTTACTCGATACTTCTTGCCTCTGACTGCTGCTTCTTTAGCACCAATCATAGACAAGTTGATGGAGATTCTTGCTGCTTGACCATTCTGTTCAACTCGAATTGCTTGAGCAGGAACTTGGCCTTCGAAAATCGTTTTATCAACGATTTTGTCCAATATAAGCTTCATCTTAACACCCATCAGATCAGCGTAGAGTGATCTTGGTAGCACAAAACTCAGCACGTTGGCTTGGATCTTTGCTTGCACCAATGGCTGATTGAGTTCTGCCGTTAAGCTTCTCACTGGTATCAGACCAACTTCGATTTCCTCAGCCACTTGTTTTAATCCAGGATTTTTTGGTCCTTGATCGGGCTTCAGAACTTGAGTTTGACTGCTTAACTTCGTTAACAACACCAAGTTTGTTCTAGAAACTTGCGGTTGAGTTAAGCTGACATTGGTACCATCAAGAGCAACTTGGAATGTTTCTTCATTGCCCAGTCTTTCAACTGCTGCAAGTGTTACCTTCACGAGACCTTGAATATTGAAATCAACTTCGTGGCCTTTCAATACTTCTTTGTACTTCGTGCAAGAGTACGAAACTTCATATGGTACTTGTTCATAACCACATTTATTTTTCGGCACTTGGTAACATTGATTAACATTCTCACAATGTTTCACGTACTTCGTGTAACAAACAGGCGGTCTCGGAGGACGCGGCGGTTTGTTCGGTCCACCTGGTTCACCTGGGCGTGGATTCGTCGGTGGTGCCGGAGGACGTGGAAGATCTGGTCCACCTGGCTCGCCCGGACGTGGATTCGTCGGTGGCGCTGGAGGACGTGGAAGATCTGGTCCGCCTGGTTCACCCGGACGTGGATTTGTTGGCGGTGGTGGCGGACGCGGACTTGTCTGCGGTGGCGTTGGTGGAGGGCGCGGACTCGTTGGCGGTCTTTCCTCAGGACGCGGCGGAATCAAAGGCTGACTTGGATTCTGTGGAATTGGTTGCGGCTGTGGTTCCGGTGGACGCGGTCTTTGCGGTTCCGGTTGTGGCCACGGTGCTGGTTCTGGCTGCGGTTGAGGACGCGGCATCGGCTCTGGTTCTGGCTGACTTGGTCTTTGTGGTTCTGGTTGCCATGGTGCTGGCTGCGGTTGAGGGCGCGGCATCGGTTCTGGTTCCGGCTGACTCGGTCTTTGTGGTTCTGGTTGCCATGGTGCTGGCTGCGGTTGAGGGCGCGGCATCGGTTCTGGTTCTGGCTGACTCGGTCTTTGTGGCTCCGGTTGAGGATCAGGACGCGATGGTTCCGGCTGACTTGGTCTTTGTGGTGCTGGTTGCGGCGTTGGCTCCGGTTGAGGAACAGGTCTTCCGCCTTCATCACCACCTGGAGGAGGATCATCAGATGATGTCGCTGCATATGCTACATTAAAGAAAGACAAATCAAAAAGACTTGCTCCGGGTTCGCAAACTTGCACTGGACGATCTGTACAAACTCTTTTGTAGCCACACTGTGTTTCATAAGTAGTATGGCATTTCCATTCTTTGCGATATTCTGTTTTAGTACATGTTCCTTTATATGGAACTGTTTCATATATTGCGTGTGATTCTTGTTCTGCCATGTTCACTCGAACTTCTCGCGCAGAATCAGAAAGTTTTATTAATTCTACATCTTTAGCATACCCATTGGGTGAAATAAGGAGCAATACTCCTAAAACTCTACCGAAAAATCTTCGGTCAAATTGATACCTTTTCATCGAAACCTCCATTTCGGTAGTTCATTAGAGCAAGCTTGGTGCCACATTTTCAGTGCTACTTTGACCACAATAAATCCCCACATCTTCTCGCCGAGGAATACTCTTCAATCCATTTTATAGATCTATAAAAAATTATGAATGGAGTTTTTTTCAAGGTGCAACGGGAAGCTCACCATGTATTTTAAAATAAGCCACCAATTTCAGGGTCACTTTGCCCAGTGAATAAGCTTTCTATTTATTTTTATAGATCTCGAAAAAAATTCTAATGGAGAAAGGCATTGGTAATTAATTATTCAAATAGTCTTTTTTATTTTTGATTAAATAGAAAGAAGTAAACACCGTGATTATAGCTGTGAAGGCTACATAGTGAGCAGGGGCAGTTATTCCCAGTCTATCCGTCAAGTAAGATATTAATGGAGGAGTCATCGCTCCAAAAATTGCATATGCCATATTGTAAGAAAAAGATAATCCTGAAAAACGAATCTGAGCAGGAAATGCCGCAACCATAACAGATGGAATAATCCCAACTACGCCTACGCAAAATCCAGCCAGACTATATAGAGTAATGAAATTCTTTGCTCCGTTAACAAGGTCAAAATAAAAAACATAAACTGCTATAAGTAAACACAGAGATCCTATAAGAAGCGCCAACAATCTTCCTATTTTATCAGCAAAATACCCACCTACAACACAGCCAATGATTAGAAAAAAAGACGCTAGATTATTTCCAAAAAAAGCTTCCTGGGCACTGATACCAAGCTGAGTTTGCATAAGAGTTGGAGTCATAAGAATGATCACAACAATTCCAGCCGTTAACATCCAAGTTATTAACATGGACACAAAAATACTTGTTTTATGATTTTTCATCACTGTTTTTAGAGGAATCTCACTGCTGATCTCTTTTTTTTCTTTCAGTGCTAAAAAGACAGGAGTCTCACTCAACCATTTTCTGAGCCAAACAGCCATCAAGCCAAAAATTCCACCCACGATAAATGGGATCCTCCATCCATAATCCAAAACAGCTTCCGGCGTGAGCTGAGTATAAAGACCCGAGGCCATCAATGAGCCCAATAGAATTCCCGCCGTCAATCCGGAGGTTAAACTTGCACAGGCAAAGCCAACACGATTTCTCGGAACATGTTCCGCCACAAAGACCCATGCTGCTGGGACTTCACCACCGATAGCGATACCTTGCATGATTCTTAAAAATAAAAGAAGAAGAGGGGCAAAAATTCCTATCTGCAAATATGTTGGCAAAAGCCCAATACCCAAAGTTGGAAGTGCCATTAAGAATACACTCAGAGTAAACATTTTTTTTCGACCCGTCCTATCACCAAAGTGAGCCATTATAACGCCACCAATGGGTCTCGCCAAATAACCTGCCGCAAAAATTCCATATACCTGAAACTGAGACAACCAATCTGGCATATCAGCAGGGAAAAAAAGTTGTCCTAATGTTTTCGTGAAAAATACAAATATAATAAAATCATAAAACTCTAAGGCTCCGCCTAGAGCCGCTAAACCCAAAGTTCTGATATCTGAAGAGGTTAATTTTTCATTTTGTTGCATAATCTGAATTATGATCAAGTTTTCTATAGCAAGTAAATTTATTTCTTTGTTTTTATTAAACTAACTTTGAGTGCCCGATATATCTGTATACCAAAAGCAGCTTTGGCGGCGTTCTTCATTTGTTCGGTATCTCCAGAAGTTAAAAATAAGGTTGAAGATTTTTTCTTTGCAGAAGAACTCTCTAATTTCCAATTTTTTTTGATATAAGTCGCCACCGTTGCCGCTGGATCTAAAAGTTTACAGTGCGGTAAAATATTTTGAATTTGTGAGGACACCGCTGGATAATGGGTACACGCCAAAAGAATTGCGTCGCAATTTCTCAATGGTTTTAAAATTTGATTTAAAGTTTTTGTCATCCTAGAAGATACCAATTCTCCGCTTTCAATGAGAGCAGAGAGAGGTTGTGCAATACGCCCTATAACTTTTCTGTTTTTAGAAGTTAATCTTTTAGAATAACAATGAGATAAAATCGTTCTCCGCCCTCCTAAAATTCCCACTTTTCTATGGGGGGTACTTTTCACTAATGCTACTCCACAATCAATCACTCCGATGACGTGAAGATTTTTTTTTGAAAATTCTTTTTCTAATGATGGCAAAGCTGTGCTGGCCGCATTGCAGGCAATGACAAAATGTTTAACACCTTGATCCGAAAAATTCGATATCAATTGAAGCAATCTCTGTTTTAATTTTTCAGGATCCATCTTTCCGTATGGCATGGAGCCTGAATCGGAGAAATAGAGAATGGATAATCCGGACATTTTTTTTAGAATTTCATTATAAACGCTCAACCCACCAATGCCCCAATCCATGACAACAAGATCGACGGGTTTCATGGATAAACCTGTTTCTCAACTTCTTTAAAATGAATAGGGCCAGATTTAAAAGCCAAAATACGAGAATTCCAACCAATATTAATAAGCTGAGTTTTTTGACCAGGAAAACGACTTTCCAAAAACCACTTCATTTCGTGCTCGGAGCGCATGGGATTGTACTTCAACATATTTTGCCAACGTTGATCTCGCACCATCTTGCTGAGGGCTTGCCAGTATTTTTTTTGAAAAAATCTCTGAAAGAAAACTTGGATTTTGGCTTTAATGAAAGATGGTACTTCCTTCAACTTCACGGGCGCCGCAACCATATCCATAACTACAAATTGTCCACCCGGCTTAAGCACGCGAAGAATTTCATGAAGAATAGGATCCCAATCTAAGTAGCGGAAAGAAAGTACGGATATTACGGAATCAAAACTATTGTCCGCAAAAGGGAGCATTGGTCCATCAATTTTTTCAAAGCTCAGTTGTGGTTGAAGCTTACATCTCTTGCGAGCTTGCTCAAGCATTCCTGCAGAGATGTCTACTCCTGTTCCCTGACCAATGCGACTTGAAAGTTTTTGCAAAAAAGCACCATTGCCGCAACCGATGTCGAGAATTTTCTTATCACTGCTTTCACCCAAAGCACGCGTGAGCCAATCCCACTCATCCTTACGAACGGTGATGTCATCAAATGTATCATCATAAAGAGTTGCCACCGAATCATAAGAGGCATCGACTTTTTCATCTGTCGGCGCAAACTCAAGCATCGGAATGGCCTTGGACATACCCAAATACTTCCGTACCGAACTAAAAACACCATGAGATTTTTTTCCCGGGCAACTGATAACGTAAAGTGGACTATCTTTTTTTCCATACCCTTCCCACTTAAAAGATTTCAACGAAAGCGAAAATGTAGTGTACCAATAATTTCCCGAAGCTTTTACACCGAGGGTACGCGAAATGAATGGCGCAAACCAACGGCCACTTCGGCAAGCATGAAAATAAAAATGTCCGTCCTTAGTGAATGGGATTTCGAGATTACGCCACTCAAAAGGGCTAAACTGTTCTGGCCACTTATCTGTCCCAAACATAATTCCATAAACACCGCTATGGCCGATGAAGTGAAACTCCGTAATTTGAGATCCTGATTTCTTAACATTTTCTATTTCTTGTAAAAATTCGTCCTTTGATTCTACAGCACGGTTAATAATAGTATGATTAGGAAATTGTTTCGCTTTTTCCAATTCCATTGTACGAGCCGCTCTTTTAAACTTAGGCCCACCAGTGCGATAAATCGTCGTATATAGAATAAGAATTGTAAGGGGCTTTAAAGATTCTGCCATAATTCGCGATTTAGAATTTTATTTTCTGCCGGCACCCACGCACCGCAATCATCTGTTACGATGAGTGTGGATTTCGTATTTTCATCAAAAACTTTCATGTTGTGAATCGGCGGCGAATAAAGATGCAAAGAAACTCCACCAAAGACTGATTGCATAGAATGGATATCCCCATTGTCTACATTTAGGAGAGTGTCTTGGCTTTTTACCTTAGGTTGACCTACAAGAGCTAAACCTTGATCAAAATTGAAATGACTTTCGATGAAAGTTCCTTCGATTAACCAAACTGCACCATTAGAGAATCCGTGATTATGTGGAGCACAGATCGCTCCCGGGGCCCACGTAGCTAACATGATTTCAAAGTCTGGAGCCGCGAATAGTATAGAGCGGCCATAAGGCTCATTACCCGTTGGCGCAATACAGAAATTTGAAAGAATTTGAGCGTTCACTCCTGCGTTGAGGAGTACTTCACGGGTCTTAGAAAAGTCCTTACTGATCTCTGACATGAGACCTTTCCAGTCAATATTTATAGAGGTGGGCTTTATTGCTGCGTGAACTTGATACATGGCGGGGACAATACTGACGCGTATATTCATTCGCAAGAGTTTTTTGTAGATAAGGACATAATTTCAGCAATTAATCTATTTACAAAATACAATCTGCCCGGTAAGCCATATCTTATGAAAACAAATACAAAAATAAATTTAGTGGTTCTGTTAGCAATCTCAACTTCCTTTGCAATCACGGCGGTTGGATCAGTAATGTCTAAAGACGTTTTAACAGTAAAGAAGATTCTCTCTATGCGCTATTGCGAATTGTATGATGGTACAGACGGATATATTGGAACTGTTACATTCCACCATAATAAGAAATTCGACATTAGTTATGCCGCTGATTCAACTGGCGCCTACGGCGAAGAAAGTGCATATGGCGAAGAAAGCGCTTACGGTGAAGGCGTAGATGCAGAAGACAGCGCCTATGGTGAAGATGAAAGTGCTTATAATGGCGACGCTTACGCAAGCGAAAATTCATATGGCGATGCCTACGGTTCTATAAAGGCAAAAGCGTTAGGAACTTGGAAAATCCGAAAAAATAACGTAGTTATTAATCCTGATGATGCAGAGCCTATGACTATCATGCTTAATGATTACGATATTTCTCAGCACAAATGCTACCAAGGTTCGTAATATAAAATGCAATTCAGTCTAAAGAATTGTTCTAAAGAGCCAGGCTTGTCCTGGCTTTCTTTTTTTCTGATGCTCAGTTTATCTCTTGGGTCGTGCTTTTGGGTATGGGATTTCGTCAATCACTTCGATGATCCCTCTGGTTCCAATGGTTACTTTTATTTGAAGCAGACTGAAGCTTTGGCCGGTGGCTTAGGTTTTTACTTTAAAGACTACTCCTTGGCTTTTCTGCTGCCGGTAACTCTCATGAAAATTTTGGGAGATTCTTTGACTGCCTATCGTGTATCGACGATTGGAGTTTGGTTCGCTCTGACTGTAGGAGTGGGCTTACTCACGAGAAATCTTTTATCCGATCAGTCTCCCCGTATTAAAAATATTTTACCCGTAGCTGCTGTGTTGGCTCTTGTGAGCACCACTCAACTCTATGATTTGTCCTTAACATTTTTTAAAAATACTTTTGCGCTTAATTTAATAATCTGGGCGCTTTTCTTTGCGACCTCTTCTCGCCCTAGAGATTGGAAATGGGCTTGGGTTGGAGTTTTAACTTTAGCGGCACTTCTTTCGCATAAGAGCGTGCTACTTATGATTGCTTGCTTTGGAATTCCTTTTTTATTTCAACAGGTTTCAAAAAAGAAATTGGCCATTGCTACAGGCTGCATGTCTCTAACTGTAGGGCTATTTCTCTGGCACTTTGACAAAGCCTATGCGCATTTCTTAGCTATGCTGAATTATTTTTCTCCACCTACGCGCTGGTGGTTTTGGATGCTGAGGCTTCGCTGGATTAATCTTGAGCTATTGATGACGTTCTTTTGTTTATTGATTATATTATTATTAGGAATTTGGACTTACAGAAAAGTTTCATCAGAAAAGAAGTTCTATGTGGCAGGTGCAGTTGTATTTTTGTGTTTTGCCCTTCATCCATTTCAAATTCCCGGACCCAATGGACCTTCCTATCGTTTGCTTTTAATTGCTCCGGTCTTTGGAATTCCCCTGCTGATGTTGGCCTTATCCCACATTCCTCGTGGATTATTTGCGTTGCCCATTTTTCTTGTCGCGTTTGTTTCTCAAATTTTTATTCATGTTCACCCCATAGATGACGTATTCACTCCATTTGCTGTAATCAAAGAGGAGGTCTTACGAATAAAAGAGTTCGTAGAACCTCAAGATCACCTCACCTCTCATCATGGATTAGAGTTTTTTATTGATTACACGACAGGAATTCGAAGTAGATCTTTTTTATCAGATTATCCAGAGCAAAAAGCATTCCGTGTGGCCTACCTTGCGAGATCTTGGATTAGAAAGAATGAAGTGCAGGTAGCTGCTCGCCAACAAGCGCTCCTCGAAATTGGCTCAGAATATTTGCTTTTTAAAGAAATAGACTGGCAAGAATTTAAAGCTCGTTTTAAAATTCCTAGGCACTGGAAAAATCCAGAGGTCCATAGACCAAACTTTATAAGTGAGTAGTTTTTTGAGAATTCATGTGATTCAACATATCGACTGTGAGGGCCCGGGGGAAATTGCTACCTGGGCAAATGAAAATCAACATGACATCTATGTTGTGCGCGCAGATCAAGGCGATCTGCTTCCGGAACCAAACCAAACAGATTTTCTCATTCTTTTGGGCGGGACTTTCGATATCAACGACGATTCCCTTGAGTGGTTAAAAAATGAAAAAGCCCAAATCAAAAAATTTATAGCTGCAAAATCACCGATTCTAGCAATTTGCGGTGGCGCTCAATTGCTGACAGTTTTACTTGGCGGCAGCATAAAACAAAATCCCGAAGCCGAAATCGGTTGGTTCAAAATCCATTTAGCTAAAAATGAAATTACAAAAGATTTAGAAATACAGGATCCTTTTGCTTTCCACTGGCACCGAGAAGCATTCACTCTGCCACCGAGAGCGATACAAATTGCGTCTTCAGAGGCAACGACCGTTCAAGCTTATCGATTGGACAGGCATATCGTAGCCATGCAATTCCATCCAGAAATCAATGAAGAAATCTTTAGAAGTCTCATCTCCACATTTGGCTATACGATCGAAAAAAATAAACCTTACCAACAAAGCCCACAGAAAATGAGAAGTCTTATGGAAAATGGAAATGCTCAATCAAAAGCACTGCTCAATTTGGTTTTAGATTATTTTTCTCAGACCAAGGAACATTGAACTCGCTTCTCATTGTTGGTAGAAATGATTTTGGTGTTTATGAGACCAGCTCTAGTTATTTTTTTCAAATTCTTCTATGGAGTTATGTCTGAAAAATAATTTTCTATCGCAGTAGGCAGAGTTTACAAATCTGGTTTTCATTTCGAGAGTTGCAATTAAAGCAGATTTGTCATCGTAAATATCGTATAGAACTTCTGATGGCTCAATATATAATAATGTATCTCTTAGATCTGTTTTTGAGTTAGATGGAATCCAATTGGAGTGGCGTGGTTTAAAAGACAAAACCTCTGGAAAGTTGGTTTCTTTTGTTAGCAAACCTTGTGAATTTATTCTTGCAAGATGGTCTACCGGTAAATAGAAAGGGTTTTTCGTAGCCAGTTTAAATATATTCCCTAATACACGAATAATAAACTTTTTAGGCTCAGCAATCTTATTAGAAAAGATTTCAGAGAAATAATTTGCATTTTCACCCTGCCCATCAAGAGAGTTCATAAGTTGTAAGTTTACCGATGAAGATTTATCAATAAAAAGCTTAACTGCCATACCCGGTATGTAACCCACTAATTGTGGTGGCGCTGCCCAACCCATTCGAACTATACCCAAGCCTCCCGATTGAAACATCCCCGTATAAGTATTTTCTACTGGCTTCCACTCCACCAAAGCACAGCTACCGTAAGTATGAATAAATTTAATCCTTCCAAAAGGAATTTCATCACTATTGTGATCTAAGGTTGGTTTCAGATTTAATAAGTTGGGAGATCCTAATGCCTGTAAAAAAAGTTGAGCTGTTAATTTTGGGAGAGTTTCGTATGGTTTCTGTGAGACTTTTTCCCAAATTAAAGATTGCTTATCTTTTGCAGATAAGTTTTTGTAGTTTTTAGGTAAATCGGCTCTCGCATTATATGAGTGACCAATAAATAAGAAAAAAAGTGTCATTCCAAATAGGTTTTTAATTTGTTTCATTATAGTAACGATCCCCTCATCTATACTGTTTTGCCATTCTAAATAGTCACATCAAAAATACTAAGCAAACACAATTATTTTCATGACGCTGGTTCGAACAGCTTGAAATTTGGTAGGGAGTCTGGGGCCTGATATTCCTAAGTGATTTCAGGCCTCGTTTTGCCTACCAACTACAATATACTACCCTAGTGCAATTTAGCGTGTAGCAACCAAACATCAACCATCATATGAATTTCATAATCATCTAACGGCTGACCTGCTTTTAGTTTCTTTGCAATACCTTGGGCAAACGGATCTTTGTTTACACCTGCATTAGGGTCATCGCAAGTCACTAGTGAAAGAGCAAGATCCAAGGTCTTTCCCTTTAGCGGTTCATTTTTCAATAACCGTCTCTGTACATGGCCATAACTCGCATTTCTAGCCTTACGTTCTTTTCGAACTTCCTCATACGTCTTATAGCTTGCATCCATGGCATCTAAGTTCTTAGGGAAAAAGTAGCCTTTATCGTTGTAACTTCTGCCATCGTGAACCACTTGAACAGGCTCAGGGATGAAAAGACTTAAAGGAATGTTGTCAGGATTCTCCAAAGGCTGAACAAATACCTTGTTAAGAGAATTATCGACATCCGTAATTTGATAAAGCCCTTCTGGTAATTCCTTAAATTTCATAATCAAACCTCCTGACTTAACCAATTCCTATCTCTGATGGGCCAATATTTTCAAGAATTTTACATTTTAAAATGCATTTTCCGATCTTGATTATATATAGCCCCACTGACACCTTTTAGTCGGGGTGTCACGGAAATGGCAAAATCTTGGCGGGTTTAACTCCGTGAATTTGCATATCATCAAGACAACTAGTTGCTCCTCTAATATCTATCCCGGCTTTGCGCATGTAGATCATCATGGTCTTCATATCTTTCCAACCACCCATGGACATCACCTTGCTTGGCGCAACTCCCTTACTCAGCAACAAAGTTGCCCAGCTTGCCCTCAAATCGTGAAATCTAATCTCAGGTAATCCTATCGACTTAAGAAAAAGTCTTAGCTGTCGTGCCTGCTCTCCTTGATCCCATTTATCCAAACGAGGGAGTACAAAATCACCATCAGCTGCTTTTAGTTTAAGCTCCATTAAAAGAGGCAAAAGTGGTTTCGCAATTTCAATAACTCGATCATCACCAGATTTTGTAGACTTAAAGCCATTGCGACTATTCCACGAACTATCTACAAGGATTTGGCGTTGTTCTAAATTCACCTTATCCCAAGTAAGGGCGTATGCTTCGCCACTTCTAAGACCTGCGTAAAGGGCAATTGCATAATGAGGATACCAGTCCCATTCCAACTCTTGAGCCTTCCGAAGTAAAATCA
>JAZKEU010000005.1 GCA_040386775.1 Bdellovibrionota bacterium
GAATTACAGGGAATTATTCAGACTTATGGCCACGATGGCCATAAGTCAGCATTCTCAGGATGGACCCACTTCCACTCCACCTCTCACAGCCAGCAGATTACGAAAACAAGCAAGCCTGCCCCGCCATTCAACCCCCAGAACCTAAAAAAACCTTTGCGACAATACACTAGAGTTTTATTGACAACACATGATCCTAAAAAATAGCCTATTCTTCAAACACACTCGGAGGTGCAAATGTTCAAATTATTAGTTATTTGTCTTGTGATATCTTGCTCTATGGCCATGGCTCAAGATTTTCCATTGAAAGGAAACTATACCTGTCAAATAAATCATCTTGATGAGAATCAACGGCTCATTTCAAGTTACCAAAAAACTGTTCCTCTCAAATTTGATGGAGAAGATACGTATTGGTATGGCCACATGGAGATCAAAGAGTTTGGAATAGAAGCAGAATACTATCATACCCAAGGAGGCGGCACGAACCCTCCACAATATTCAGGTTTTATGAAAATCCAAAGCAAAGATTCTGTGTCTGGAAAGGTCAGCATTTCTTCTGCTACAGTCTCTATTCGGTCACCTTTGTATCATCAAATACCTGTGCCGGAATTCAAAATAGAAGAAAGACCTGTCACATATGTAAATATAGGTTGCAACTTTGAAGACTAGATCCAAAAAGAAAACCCCATTAGTATATGGGGTTAATTTTTTATCTAAACTTTGATTTGAATTTAAGAACGAAATCCTACAAATTAAACGGAGCGCTCACTGAGATGAATAAACCTTTTTGTTCATACTTATTAGATATACTCGCGCCATCTGATTCATCGTATTCATTTAAGATGTATTCTAAGTTAAATGAAAGTGGAAGAACTGGAAGTTTAAATCCAAGACCCGCCTTCATCCCTGCTCCCTCTAGCTTCGATCCACCGTCAAACTCTAACTCAGCTGCAAAATTATATCCTGCCCAGACTCTAATAATTGGAAGTGCCGCACCTACAACCAAACCCATTGCTGTGTAGTCTGCGTCTGTTTTCGTAGTACCATCGTCAGTCTCCACTCCTGCCATAGAATAATCAAAGGCAATAAATACTAGGGGTAACGTCCAACCAATTCTTCCACCGAAACCTAACCCAGTAATATCGTCATCCGCAAAACCCGACAACTCACCTTTTGCGATATGGTATCCAACGTACGGTTCCAACAAAATTCCTGCCGATGCATGAGTTGCTCCGAATATAGACAAAATCAATATTAGCTTTTTCATTATTCTCTCCGATTAAAAATCCCTCGTCTCATCCATGAGACAGCAGGGAAAACTTTTGTTAAAGTAACGCTTACATTATTAGTTATAAAGACAATGCAGAACGCAGGGTATGAAGAGTTTGAGCGTCACTTGAAATCCTGACTGAAGTCTAGTCTGTTCAAACATTAAACTTCGACGCAATCAGAAGTTGTGTTTTATTTCTTGGATATGTCTTGCTTATTTGACGAATGGTCTACAACAAAATACAATGAGTACACACTGGAGGAGATTTATGAAACTTAAAGTTCTAATTGTTTGCGGGTTGATGTCAATTGTTGGTGGATGCGCAAGCTTTGATGATGGTTTATATGACGCCGGCGATGTTTTAAGTGGAGACTTTAGATCTTTAGGAAGTTCTAAACCTGCAACTCTAGCAGAGATCTGCAATGACTTTATTTCAAACCAAATTACTGGAAAGAAAAAATGGGAATCTCAAATGCTCGCGATCAACGGCATTATCACTGACGTTTCAAAAACCAGTGGTGGTAAAGAAAAAATTGGAGTTAGCTTTCGTGACGTAAAAAAGAATAACCATTTTGGAGTTGCTTACACCCGAAACGCTCAGATGGTTGACGAAAGCAAAGTCGAGAACTTTAAAAATGGCGATATAATAAAAGTGATAGCTGTTTTGGAAGCGGATTCACTTTCAAGAATGGGAAATCGCTGCTCGTTTCGCTTTGAAAAAGCCCGCTTTCAGCCGGTAAAACAAAAAGCTAAAAAATAGGACCGCTCCTCTCAACAAGAATTTTCACAGTTTGATATAATAGTTGAAAATTAGCCCATATCCCATTAGATAAGAGATCAGTTTAGTGGGGTATCTTGCTTAAAATATATATTATTTTTATTTTGATCTTATTCATGAGCTCAGCAAATGCTAGAACGTGCCGAAGTATTTTTGCCGTCGAACACAAAACATTTCAAAAAAATTCAGTCCAAAGTAATCTGCACACAAAACTAGAAACTGTTTCCAACTCAAAGGGCAATGTTCTCTTAATTCATGGACTAGGGGATGATCTAACACATCTCAACAAGCTTAGCGCTGATTTTAGAAAAGCGGGCTACTCTGTTTTAAGAGTCGACCTTCATGGACACGGAAAGACTTTAGAGGATTTTACAAAAAACGAAAAACATTTACCTACTCTTTTACCTTACGAAAATAATGTCATAGACCTTACTCAAATACTAAAGGATCTTGATTTCCAAAATCCAATCATTGTCGGTCACTCCTACGGCGGAGCAATTGCCCATGCATTGGCAAATAATCTTCAAGGTCACAAGTCCTTTCGCCCTACTCACCTCGTAATGCTTGCGCCTTACTTGAGACGCCTTGATTACTCTTATTTAACGGGAAACCCACTCATCGATGCGCAAACAGAATACATGGGCGAACAATATATGAGAAATTCATATCGTGAATATTTTGAATCACAAAAAAGAAAAAACGTAGACCTTCTTGTGAATGCAGCAATCGCAACTACAAAAGGAATTCGCTCTTTCAATTTGTTGAGCGCTGGAAAAAAAGCTTCTCTTGATTTTCAGATTCCACTTCTTGTCATTGCTGGAACAAAAGACGAATTGGTGAAGCAAGATCAGATTGATAATTTCCACAATAAACTTCAGAATGAAGGCTACGATCACAAGATTATCACTCTAGAAGGTGACCACTTCTTCCCCCGCACACTCTCAAAAGAGACATTTAAAGTCATTATAGGCGAACTAGATCGACGGTGAAGCATTTGAGCTTTACACTTTTCATATAAACTTCAATTTCCATTAACTTGTATCTATTTTTCCGAATAAGTGGTCTAATATTGCTTCCATAGTCGTTCTGTTCAGTTAGTTCATTAGGTTCTCTTTTGTGCTCTGCGGATGACCCCTAACGCTTTTCAAGGAGGCACAAAATGGGAAAAAAAATATACGTAGGAAATTTATCTTACAGTGTTGAATCAAATCAACTTACAGAAGTTTTCGGAAAATTCGGAACTGTTGAGTCTGCAAAAGTAATCACGGATCGTGATTCTGGTAGAAGCAAAGGTTTTGCATTTATCGAAATGTCTGAAGATGCAGATATGCAAGGTGCAATCGACAGCTTAAACGGTTCAGATTTATCTGGTCGTGCAATGACTGTTTCAGAAGCAAAGCCACAAGAGCCGCGCAATAACAACAGTGGTGGCGGAAACTTCCGTAACCAACGTCGTTACTAGTCTGAATATTTAGAAATTTATTTCTGATTAAAGAAGCCGACTCTAGGGTCGGTTTTTTTGTGTCCAAACTTTCTAACCAAGGAATATAAAATGAGTGGTCGTTGTCCAAACATGAATCATGGTCGCATGAATCCTCCCGTGAAATTTTGTCCTTCTTGCGGAGAATCTATCAATGCTCAGGCACAAAGACCTAAATGTGATGAATTCAAACACAAAGCTCAAAGAAAAGGCCGAAGCGCCTTCTGCCAAGACTGCGGCAAAAAATTAATGTAGGCAGGAAAAATTCCTTGCCTCTAAATTCTTCTCAAGACATCCTTATTGGATGAAAAAACTATTCTTTATATTTTTATTATTAGATGCCACTTCAACTTACGCAGTCGATAGACACGTTGTCGTTATGGGTAATTGTCTCAAGATGGTAACACCTGATCGTGGCAGCGTAGAATTCTACGCCGAATCTTTAAATAACGATTCGGATAAAGCTCTAAAAGATGCAACCAAAACATTTGAGAATGCTCGTGATCAAGTTAAGAAATTAAACCTTAAAAATTTAGAGCTCTCGACTTTGGAAAATTCTGTGCAACCCGAAAATACCTGGGAAAATAACAAGACTGTCTTCAAAGGTTACAGAGCTCGTATTGGTTTAAGAGTTTACACTTCAGATCTCGGAAGACTCAGCGAAGTGACTTCAAAAGTTTCTAAATCTGGAATCAAAAATATCGGTGGACTGCAAACAGACATCTCTCCCGCTAAACTCAAAGAAGAACAAGAATCTTGTTTAGCTATTGCTATTGAGAACGCTAAATCCAAAGCTGAAAAAATGGCCAAGGCCGCATCAGCAAAAATTGGCAAAGTTATTTCTATAGAAGAAGGTGGCTCCGAGGGAGCTCCTCCCCCAAGACCGATGTATGCAAAAGGCGCTATGAGAACAGAAGCTGATATCGCTACTATTGATACGAAGGATGAGACGATTTCTACGAATGTGAGAGTCTCTTTTGAATTGAACTGATAAAAATAAAAATTGTCACAAAAAGTGTGAACCAAAACGTAACATGGGGACCAATGAGGATCTTAAGCATAATTTTAACTATTTTTATGGCAGTGAATGTTGCGGCTTGGGCTTCAACATCCTTGTGTAATTTAGAGAAAAGTTCTTGTTCAGCTGCCGATTCCAACTGTATGGATGACAGTTCTACTGAAAATGAATCCAATTCAGAACATTCTGATTCTACTCACGCCCATTGCGCTTCATATTGCGCTCATCACTATGCACATCCAAGTTTTTCTGCATCAATTCAATTCCCTATTATCGAACCTATCCTTTATCACCGTTACTCCTTCATATTGATTCAAACATATCCTGAAGGTCCGTTTCGTCCACCACTCTCTTAAAAACCATTTAGAGCATTTCAAATTCTTGAACTCCAAATATGGAGTTTAGCGCAATATTTTATTACTTAAAAAAATTATTAACAATAAATCCCTCAAGCGGAAGGCAAAATATGATCTTGGCAGTTCTATTATTATTAAACAGTACCTTTGCGGCAAATTGCACATCGATTAAAACCTACAAAGAGTTTTATAAATGCACACTTGAAAAACATCCGGAGTTTGAGGTCGCAAAACTTAAAATTCAAGAAGCCGAAGCAGTTATTGACAAAGCTTCTCAATGGCAAAATCCCAACCTCGACGTAAAGAGCATTTCAGGAAAACTCGCGGGTGAAAACATAGGATCGACGGAACTATCACTATCAATTCCACTTTCTCAAATATGGACAAGAGGAGCGCAAATGGATGCCGGCAGAGCCGACAAGAAAATTGCGGATATTGAAGCACAACTCAGTCTCTTGAGTGTGAAGAAGCAACTCATCAAAGATATCTTTCGTCTCCGACAAGTGAACGATGAAATTGAGCTCAATAGCGAGGCCTTAGGAGCATATGATAAAATCAAGAATCAATTTAAAGCAAGACTTGCAAGAGGCCCAGAACAAGAAATTACTTTCAATCTCGTTGAACTTGCGACAAGTGACTACGAATTAAAAAAGAATCACCTGACTACGGAGAGAACTGAAATTCTTGCAAGGATAAAAGGTATTTGGGGAGCAGGATTTGATATTAAAAAAGAATATTTACCCCCTCCCAAAGAAAAATGGCCAGAACTTCCTAAAGAAATAAATATTGGTCAAAGCTTTGAATCACGAAAGGTCATGGCAGAATCAGACAAAGCTTCTGCGGAATATAATCTAGCAGTTAGAGAGTCTTGGCCTGAGGTGAGCGCAGGACCAACTGTTGAAAGATCTACAGAAGGGCCCGTTCAGTATACTTCTTCTGGTTTCAACCTTTCCATCAGCGTTCCGATATTATCTTGGAATGGTGGCGGAAGAAATTTAGCAGAAACAAAAGCAAAACAATCACGTCTTCTATCCGAATATGCACATCGCAAAGCCCAGATCGAAAGAGAAATTGTTATTCACAAGTATAGATCTGCTGTTGAATCCTTAAAAAAATCTTCTGCCAGAGAAGATGTTAGAAAAAAGCACACACGTATAGATAGTTTATTCCGACAAGGACTTGCTTCGGGCGGCTTGATCATCGAAGCACATAGACAAATTACCGAATATACAGAATCTCAACATGAGCACGAAGTTTCTGCTATTGAAGCCTACCTAGATATCAAAGCATTGACTGGTGATGAAAACATAGAGGAATTACTCCAATGAAAAATACACTATTAATTGTTTTTTGTCTTATGACTGCTGTGGGCTATGCATCGACTTCAGTTTCTGAAGAAAAACACAATGAGCACGAAGAAAAATCACATGACGAGCATGCAGATCATGGTGAAGAGGAACATGCTAACGAAGATCAACATGAGGATGAGCATGCAGGTCATGACGACCATGATGATCATGGTGAAGAGAAAGAATCGTCTTCTAGCGTTGGCCCTGAGAAGGGCATCACAGCGAAGGGGGAAAATGGATTTAAACTTTCAACGGAAGCTATCAAGACCATGGAGATTCAATTGAAATCAGTAGGAAGTTCAAGCCTTCTCTCTATTGATAAAAATACTTTGGTCCTCGTAAAAGATGAAAAATCAGTTTTTAGAATGAGAGAAGGTTGGATCAAACGCGTTCCAGTTAAAATTTTAAATAAATCCAATGGCATTTACTCGATAACAAGTGAGGCCATTCAAACTGGAGATCAAATTGTAGTTCATGGTACAGGTTATTTGAGAATTGCCGAAGTGTTCGCAGCTGAGGGGGCCTCTCATGGCCACTCTCATTAAAGGAGATGAGTATTTATGATTAATAAAATTATTCATTTCTCAGTATATAATCGTGGTGTAGTTGCATTTTTGACAGCGCTTCTAGTTGCAGGAGGAATCTACAGCTTCCAACATCTTCCGATTGATGCAGTCCCTGATATCACAAACAATCAAGTGCAAATCAATACTGTAATTGAAGGACTTGCACCAGAAGAAATCGAAAGAACAATGACCTTCCCTATCGAGTCTTCGATGAGAGGTATTGCCGGAGTTCAGCAGGTCCGGTCCATTACAAGGTTCGGACTCTCGCAAGTGACCGTGGTTTTTAAAGACAATGTTAATATTTATCTTGCGAGACAATTGGTATCAGAGAGACTTCAAGGTGTAAGAGAAAATTTACCCGAAGGCGCTGACGCATCCATGGGACCAATTTCTTCAGGACTTGGAGAAATTTATCAATACACTTTGGATTTTAAAGAAGCAAAAAGTGGTCCCGCTCGCTTAGAACAGCTGATGGAACTGAGGGCCTTGCAAGATTGGTACATTAAACCAAGGCTGATTACGGTTGAAGGTGTGGCCGAGATCAATACTTCTGGCGGTTACGAAAAACAATATCACGTACAACCCGATTCTCAGAAAATGGCTACCTACAGAGTTCACTTTGGAGAAATTCTAGAAGCCTTAAAAAGATTAAATAAGAATGTCGGCGGCGGCTACATTGAACAAACTTCAGAACAGTTTCTCGTGCAAGGCATCGGTTTACTGAAAAACCCTGAAGACATTAAAAGGGTTCCCGTAAAAACTCTAGACAACTTTAGAGTCCTTACTATTGGAGACATTGCTACTGTTGGATTAGGAAAAGAATTAAGAACTGGCTCTGCAACTCATAACGGCAAAGAAGTTGTTCTTGGAACTGTCATGATGCTTTTGGGTGAAAACAGTAGAACCGTTTCTATTCGGGTGAACGATAAAATTGAAGAAATTAAAAAAACTTTGCCCGAAGGCATAGAGTTGAAAACTGTTTACGACAGATCTCAACTTGTTAATGCAACGTTAGCCACGGTTGAACATAACCTTCTGATGGGCGCAAGTTTAGTGGTGGTAGTTCTTTTATTCTTATTGGGTAATGTTCGAGCGGCAATCATTACAGCCTTAACAATTCCTTTCGCACTTTTATTTACGTTCTTAATTATGAAACCACTTGGCATATCCGGAAATCTAATGAGCTTAGGCGCATTAGATTTTGGGATCATCGTTGATGGGACCGTGATCGTACTCGATAACTGCGTGCGCTTTATCCATAACAAAACAAAACAATTGGGTAGAAAGTTAACTCCCGCAGAACTCCAAGATGCAATTTATCAAGCCGCAGTCGAGATCAGGCTTGCTGCTGGTTTTGGTGAGTTGATTATTGTTATGGTGTTCTTGCCCGTGTTCGCACTGACAGGCATCGAAGGCAAAATGTTTATCCCGATGGCTGCGACTTTTGGAATTGCGGTCATTGGTGCTCTAGTATTGTCGTTCACGGTAGCTCCTGCATTGGCAAGCTTTTTCCTTTCTGGCGATACGGAAGATAAAGAGCCAAAACTCATGGTACTTGCACAGAAGTATTACATGCCAATTCTGGATAAGGCTCTTAATTTTAAAAAGCAAACTGTTATGATCGGAATAGGGTCTATTGCTATTGGCTTAATTATTTTTATGACAAAAGGTTCAGAATTTTTGCCACAGTTGAGCGAAGGCTCTTTTGCCTTCCATATGATCAGACCTGTAAATACCAGCCTAACTCAATCCATTGCATTCCAAGAAAAAGCAGATCTTTTGGTTAAAGAATTTCCAGAAGTAAATGATGTGTTTTCAAGAATGGGGACCAGTGAGGTGGCAACAGATCCCATGGGAGTCAACGTATCTGATACTTACATTATGCTAAAGGACCGATCGGACTGGCCACGGGATGGCTTATTCAAAAAATCCTATGAAGAATTGGTTCAGGCCATAATTCAAAAGCTCGAAAAAAATCTTCCAGGACAAACTTACCTAGCTTCCCAACCTATTCAAATGCGTTTCAATGAATTGCTCGAAGGTACAAGAGCAGACGTTGCCGTAAAAATTTATGGAGAGGATCTTCAAAAATTAATGGAGATTGCGAACGAGGTTAAAGAAGTTACCAAAACCGTTCCCGGGGCCGGCGATGTTGAAACTGACATGCCTGGAACATCTCCTGTATTTAGAATTGAGCCAAAGAATGCAGCTCTAGACAGCTATGGAGCAAACTTGGGAGACATTCTAGAAACAATATCCGTTGCATTGGGTGGAGAAGAATCTGGGCACATTTACGAGGGAGACCGAAAATTTCCAATTGTTGTGAGAATGAGTGAGGATGATCGACAAGACTTAGATACCATTAAAAATCTTCCCGTTGGACTTGCAGGAAATGCTACAGTTCCCATCAGTCAACTCGCCAGCTTGGAATTCAAAGAAACATTTGGATCAGTCAATCGAGAGAACTCTTCTCGAAGATCTGCTGTCATGATCAACTTAAGAGGAAGAGACACTGAATCTTTTGTTGAAGAAGCCCGAGCCTTGGTTGCAGAAAAAGTAAAAATGCCACAGGGATACTATTTAGAATGGGGTGGAAATTTTAAGAACCTACAGCAAGCAAAATCAAGGCTTTTGATTTTGACACCGATTGCTTTTGCATTGGTGCTCATGATGATCTACGCAGCTTTCGGAAGTCTTCCACAAACGTTACTTATCTTTAGCTGCGTGCCATTTGCTTTAGTAGGTGGAGTGTTGAATTTACTTATAATGAATTTGCCATTCAGTATTTCGGCAGGAATTGGTTTTATTGCTCTTTCCGGGATTGCCGTGCTCAATGGCGTGGTCCTTGTGAATTACTTTAATCAATTGCGAATGACCGAAGGACTTTCAGGAGAAATCCTCGTAAAAAAAGCAACTTCGATTCGATTGCGACCTGTATTGATGACAGCACTTGTTGCTATATTTGGTTTCTTACCCATGATGCTATCTAGCGGAATTGGTTCTGAAGTTCAAAGACCACTCGCCACCGTAGTGATTGGAGGAATTATTTCTTCAACACTTCTTACGCTCGTAGTATTACCAGTGCTTTATTTAATTTTTGAAAAGCACATGGAAAAATTTAGCCAAAAAATATCTCATTAATAGCATCAAGATGAAGATGCTGTATTATTTGAGTATTTTCACTTTAACTCAGAGATTACGGGACCATACTGTTTAATGTATGGTCCTACCTATGAATAAATGACAGGTTAAATACTGATTTTTTATATTTTACGTCATCATTCTTTAAGAAATTGTTGAGATAAGGTATGTTGCCTCATACATGAATAGCAATTCTTAGGAGAATTTAATGAAATTATTTTTATTAGCATTAGCAGTTTTATCCATCACCGCTTGTGATAAAAAAAATTCTGATGGCACTTACAATCGCGCCACAGAAGAAAGCAAAGCCAATAAAGATATCCAAAATAAAAACCTAGAAGAAAAAGCCAGTAAAATGGAAAATGATCTTCAACGCAGATTCAGATTCTACGCGGGCGTATCTCACAATTATTCAGGTCTATTTAAAATTAGAGAAAACAGTTATCAAATGAATGTGGAGATATTTTCTACTCGTCACAGCGAGGAATCTGACAGAGTCAGAAACTTAGAAGAAATCCAAGATGACCTCAATAATCTCTTTCTCAACGCACGCGTGGTCATTCGCGGGTCTAAAGACAGCATTGGGGCGAAAGGTTGTGTTTTTGAAAAAGTTAGACCGGACATCACAAATGGTATTATCCAATTGATCTCTAGTGATTGCCCAAATAGATACACACTTTATTTAGGTTCTCCGAAGGCAAGTGCTACTCAAGCAAATGCGCTTCTAGATGGTAGACAGAAGTCTGTAAATCAATTGCTTGTGAACGTAAGCTCTCAGTTTAATGATAGAGAGTATAACGCCGTTATAAATAAACGCTAAAAACATCTCCTCAATAAGCAGCGCAGCGTAATGTTTGTTCTCGACTAATTCAAGTGTGTTGACTAGAACCTCCTTAGTAAACCGTAACTGAACTTGTTAATGGGTATACGTACATTCAGACAAGTTTTTGAGGGGACCAATGAAAAAATTCTTATTTCTAACCGTACTAACTCTGACAATCGTAGCAAACTCTGCTAAAGCATATTATTACTTACCCGCTGTGAGCGGAAAAATTGAAAATCAATCTGATTTAAATTTTGCTGAAAAAATCAAAATCGTGGTTGAGATATACAGCGAAAACGAAGGTAAGGTTCTAACTTCATTAGAAGCCCCGATCAGTAAATCTGGAGAGTTTCATTTACCGAAGGTAAAATACGGTAATGCCGAGGACACACAAGGCAATCCTTTTGGAATGATACCTTGGCGACAACATGCATTGGTAAAGCTAGTGCATGAAGAAAAGGATACAGATATCTCGACAACTCCCGTGAGAAAAGACAGCGGCGGTCGTACTTACGCCGACTTATTTAAAAAGATGACTTTGATTCAATATCCTGTGAACGAATCACTGACCGTTTTCACGCCGTCAGGACTCAATCTAAAGACATATATGGACGATGCTTTACGTGAAACAGGTTTTTTAGATGAAAGCCAATATGTGGTTTACTACAGTGTTATTTACCATTACCAGATTCCAATTATTGAAGAACCAATCTATTATCAAGGGAAATACATTTCATTATTTGTAACAGAAAGAAATGCTTCATCTTGTGGATATCCCCTGACCGACGGCATAGAGGCATGTCTTTATCCAAAGAAGGAAGTTTCCCACACCTTTTATGCAGCGACGAATAAAAATGGAAAGAGTCGCTACTTACTCACGAATGGCACTGTTGATTTAAGTCGACCATTTGTTTTGAACTACAAGATCAGTCTCAATGTGCAACGTACTCAGTCGCCCTTGAAAGGCGTTAGAGTGTGCTATATGAATATTGATGGAGCGGACAATTCATGGGAAGGGATCACACTCAACGGCAATGGTTTCTCATTTATCGGACCAATGCAAATTTCCTTAAATCCTGATCTTGACTCTGTGAGAGAAAAAATTAAAAAAGCTAACTGGTGTAAAGAATAAGAAAAAGCATAACGCTGCTGTATAAAATAAAACCCACATCTCGTTATAAGATGTGGGTAATTGAAAGGCTTCGGGTAGACTTCTTTATTCTCAAACTAAAATTATCTTTTAGTTTTTGTGCAATCGTAAGCGATTTGCCATTCTTTTAGTTGAGTAGTTGTTGCTGAAGTGCTTCCGTTCTCCGTAGCTCCCGCTTCTTCACCACCAAATCTAATCCCACCTAATTTGAAACCAGAACTACCATTGTCATAACCTTGCTTAGTAGAAGTCGTTGCATCTGTTTTTTGACCAACTACAACTTCCCCTTCTTCTTTAACTATTGGCTGTTTCTTGCCACAGTTTGCAGCCATAAGCTCATCCGCTCTAGCTCTGTCTTCTGGACGGTGTTCAGTTCTTAAAGCGATCAAACCACCCTCTGCTGGCTTCTTTTTCACTTCGCGTGCGTAAGGTTGATAAGGCATAGTTTGGCAACTAGCTAATAATAAAGTAAGGCCCATTAGTAATATAACTTTCATTTAAATATCTCCTATTTTGTGAACAATTAGCGTAACGGAGCTCTAAAAATTGTCAATTTTTTTAGTATGGGGCTTCGCGTTTAGACTTTTCGGAGGTTTACAGACACTAGGAAGTTCGTGGCGATAAGTGCAATTTTACGCAGGTTCTATAGCAAAAAATTTTCAAATTGATCAAAAGATCATGGTTTTTCTGCTTATTAATATTTTTTTTCAAAGATTTTAGAGTATTACTGCTATAGAAATCGAAACGAGTTTAATTAAAATTATAAGGAGGTTTTATGAAAATGCTATCTATCGTTTTTGCTCTACTAATGGTTAACAATGCTAATGCTTCCGAAGTCGGAGATATCTTAGAGTGCCAAGTTAAACAAACTGGTGCAATTTTGGAATATGATAAGGACGAGGAATCTTACAAAGCAAAATCTGGAGATTTGACAATTTCAGTATCACCAACACAAGTAAATGGAGAAGTTGTTGTAAATACCGTCATTGAATTTGAATCTTTAGGCGTTGCTGTAAGCGCACCAAACACCTTAGTTAAAAAATCTGTACCTGAAGACGATAATTACAATTTAGTGGCAACTGTATCTGTACAAAACGAAGTACAATCGGTTTTCTGTAAGCTTAAGTAGTTTTATCTATTTTTCTTTATCTGGCGTAATATTTTAGAGCTTAGGAGGGGTTGAGCAAATCTTCCCCTCTAGATCCGATCTCGACTATCAAACATATTTTTACCTAAAATGTGAGTATTTACTCGCATTTAATACTTGCTTACAAAGTTTAAAATCAATTTTTTACACCTTTTTTATACCTGGGATTCCATAATAAAGCCTTGAAACGCAAAGGTGGTTATTTATGGACTTTATTGTCGCGGGCCTCATATCCGTAATGTTGGTCGGTTATCTTATATATACAATGTTTAACCCAGATAGATTCTAAAGGTATTATTATGAATGGCTTTGATGTTATCCAAATAATCATAACTCTCGCAGTCCTAATTGTTGCTTCTCCTTTTTTAGGTAAATTTATGAAGCAAGTCTATGAAGGAGAACCGCATCTTCTTTTGAAATTATTTAGACCTATAGAAATGGTGCTAAATAAAATTACTCACGTTCATCAAAAAGAAGAGATGAACTGGAAAGAATATGCCTTTGCCCTTATATCATTTAACTTTATTGGACTCATTTTCTTATTCTTGCTTCAAATGTTTCAGAGTGTGTTACCTCTCAATCCTAAGGACTTACCGGGTGTCTCATGGCATTCTGCTTTGAATACAGCCATTAGTTTCGTATCCAATACAAATTGGCAGGGATATTCCGGCGAAGCTACGATGAGTTATCTCACTCAAATGTTGGGCTTGGCTGTTCAAAACTTTCTAAGTGCAGCTACAGGTATAGCCGTAGCTGTTGCCTTGGCTCGAGGCCTTTCAAGAAAGATGACCGATAAAATTGGAAATTTTTGGACGGACACCATTAGGGGAACAACTTATATCTTATTACCTCTCTCCTTGATTCTATCGACCTTCCTAGTTTCAGAAGGTGTGATTCAAAATTTTTCTTCTTATCAAGAGGTAACAACTGTTGAGAGCGTAAAGCAAACTCTACCTATGGGGCCAGCTGCTTCTCAAATTGCGATTAAACAACTAGGCACAAATGGCGGCGGTTTTTTTAACACGAACAGCGCTCACCCATTTGAAAATCCAACTCCACTTTCGAATTGGTTACAACTTCTCTCAATTCTTCTGATTCCTGCAGGCCTCGCTTTTACTTTTGGCGAAATTGTGAAAAGTAGAAAACAAGGCCTCGTGATCTTTACTACAATGCTGATACTTCTATGTTTGGGATTGGGATTATCTCTTTGGTCTGAATATTCATTAAATCCTGCTATTGGAGCAAATGCTTTGATGGAAGGAAAAGAAACAAGATTTGGAGTAACAAATAGTATTTTGTGGTCCATTTTTACGTCAGCAGCATCAAATGGCTCAGTCAATGCCATGCACTCGTCACTAGCACCTCTTTCGGGAGGAATTGCGATGTTTAATATTATGCTGGGAGAAATTATTTTTGGCGGAGTTGGCTCTGGCCTTTATGGAATGATTTTGTTTGTTATTCTCACAGTCTTCCTGGCTGGCCTGATGGTAGGAAGAACGCCAGAATATTTAGGTAAAAAAATTGAAGCTAAAGAAATTCAAATGGTCATTCTCGCGGTTATTTTACCAAGTGCCATGATTCTAATTGGTGCGGGAATTTCCGTAGTACTTCCGGTTGCCTTATCAAGCCTTGCTAGTAAAGGTCCTCACGGCCTATCTGAAATTCTATATGCATTCACTTCGGCAGCAGGTAATAACGGATCTGCATTTGCGGGTCTTAATGCAAATACAGTTTATTACAATCTCACATTAGGTCTTGCAATGCTGGTTGGTAGATTTGGCGTGATCCTTCCAGTCCTAGCGATTGCGGGTGGACTGGCAGTTAAGAAAATTTCACCACCGAGCTTTGGAACCTTCGGAACTGATACTCCGCTATTCATTGCGCTGCTAATTGGAGTCATTTTAATAGTCGGTGGCCTGACATTCTTTCCTGCTCTCAGCTTAGGACCAATTATGGAGCATATGTTAATGAAAATGGGTCAAACCTTTTAAAGGATATTATGAAAACATCGTTATTCTCAAAACAATTAGTTCAAAAAGCCATACTGGATTCCTTTGTTAAATTAGATCCGAGAGTCCAAATTAAGAATCCTGTTATGCTTATAACATTGGTATCGGCTGTTATAACTACACTCTATTTATTCAAAGAATTGAATGCCTTTAATGTTCAGATATCAATTTGGCTTTGGTTTACTTTACTCTTTGCAAATTTTTCTGAAGCGCTGGCAGAAGGACGAGGCAAAGCCCAAGCAGAGAGTTTAAAAAAAACTAAGACCCAAACAGTTGCAAGACTTCTTAAAAATGGAAAAGAAGAAAGGATCAGTGCAGCTCTTTTAAAAAAAGGCGATCAGGTAATCTGTGAAACCAACGACATTATTCCTGGGGATGGAGAAATCATCGAGGGAATAGCAACAATAGATGAATCGGCAATCACAGGTGAATCAGCGCCAGTTGTTCGCGAAAGTGGTGGGGACCGCAATGCTGTCACAGGTGGCACTAGAGTTATCAGTGATAGAATTGTTATTCGTATTACTGCTGAACCTGGAAATAGCTTCTTAGACAGAATGATTAATCTTGTCGAAGGCGCAAAACGAAAAAAAACTCCTAATGAAATTGCTTTGAGTATTTTATTATCAGGACTTACAATTATTTTCATCTTGGCTGTTGCTACCTTAAAGCTATTTGCGGATTACTCTAGTCAGTCCTCAAGCCAAGATCTCTCACAGATCGTTACTGTCCCAGTATTAGTAGCTCTTTTGGTATGCCTGATTCCAACAACCATTGGTGGACTTTTAAGCGCAATCGGAATTAGCGGAATGGATCGTTTGATTCGCAAGAATGTGATTGCTACAAGCGGTAGAGCCGTCGAAGCCGCTGGAGATATTGATATTTTACTTCTTGATAAGACAGGTACGATCACCTTAGGAAATCGTATGGCGACAGAATTTTATCCAGCTCCAAGTGTATCTGATGTTGAACTTGCAGAGAAGGCTCAGCTCTCCTCATTGAGTGACGAGACGGCAGAAGGAAGATCTATCGTAATCCTTGCAAAAGATAGATTTAAAATTAGAGCAGAAACTTTTGATCCAAACACAGCAACTTTTATTCCATTCACGGCACAAACTAGAATGAGTGGAGTTGATATCAAAAAGGAATCAGACACTCTGCAAATTAGAAAAGGAGCATCTGATGCTATTCAGAATTGGATTAAATCAAAAGGCGGAAGTTTTCCTATCGAGGTAAAAAACGCTGTCGATAAAGTAGCAAAGCTTGGAGGAACACCTTTGGTTGTTTCTGAGAATGAAAAAGTATTGGGTGTTATTTATTTAAAAGACATAGTTAAAGGCGGTATTAAAGAAAGATTTTCAGAGCTCAGAAAAATGGGGATTAAAACCGTAATGATAACAGGCGATAATCCTCTAACCGCAGCAGCTATTGCAGCTGAGTCCGGAGTTGATGACTTCATGGCCGAGGCAACTCCCGAAAGTAAACTCCAAAGAATTCGTGAAGAGCAAAACAAGGGGTTATTAGTAGCAATGACTGGGGACGGTACCAACGATGCCCCAGCACTTGCACAGGCTGATGTTGGTGTTGCTATGAATAGTGGAACTCAAGCAGCAAGGGAAGCTGGAAACATGGTGGATTTAGATAGTAGTCCAACAAAACTTATTGAGATTGTTGAAACTGGAAAACAATTGTTAATGACTCGCGGAGCACTTACAACATTCAGTGTTGCAAACGATGTTGCAAAATACTTTGCAATTATTCCAGCTTTATTTGCTTCACTTTATATGACTTCGAGCGGAGTCGGCCCCTTAGCAGTCTTAAATGTAATGAATCTTGGTTCTCCCAAAAGTGCTATTTTAAGTGCCGTGATATTCAACGCACTTATTATTATTGCTCTTGTTCCGCTCGCGCTCAAGGGAGTGAAGTACCGAGCTGTGGGTGCAGCATCAATTCTACAACGAAATATTCTTATCTATGGATTTGGTGGAATTATAATTCCATTCATTGGAATTAAATTGATCGATATCATTATTAATTTTGGAGGTTGGGTATGAAGAAACAAATTGTGCCAGCACTTATTTTATTTCTCGCAATGACTATTTTAACAGGGATTTTATATCCGCTTTCTGTAACAGTTATAGCTCAAGTTTTTTTTAAAGATAAAGCGAACGGATCTTTGACTATGATTAATGGAAGGATTATAGGATCTGAGTTAATTGCACAAAAGTTCGAAAATCCAAAGTATTTTTGGCCAAGACCTTCAGCGATTGATTATAACTCTTTATCTTCAGGAGCTTCAAATTGGGGTCCAACGAGCGCGGACTTAAAAGCCAAACTAGAAGAGCGAAGACTTAATGGACTAACAAATGACATGCTGTATGCTTCGGGAAGTGGCCTTGATCCGCATATTTCACCATTAGCGGCAAAAGCTCAAGTGGCCAGAGTTGCTAGAGAACGTGGTTTGAGCAATAATGCTCTAATTGAACTTATTGAGAAGCATATAGAACAAAGACAAATGGGATTTTTAGGTGAATCAAGAGTGAATGTTTTAAAACTTAATTTGAGCCTAAATCACTTAAGTCCAGACAAGTAGGAGAAGCTTTTTTGTCAGAAGATAGAAGACCCAATCCCGATGATTTACTTCGCGGGGTTCAAAAATTAGATCAAAAAGAAAAGCGAGGAAAGCTCAAAGTCTTTTTTGGCATGTGTCCGGGCGTAGGAAAAACTTTTGCAATGCTTAGAGCTGCACGCGAAATGAAATCTAACGGTGCCGACATAGTAATTGGTCTTGTAGAAACTCATGGACGCCTTGAAACAGAGAAAATGATTGAAGGACAAGAAATCATTCCCCAAACAAATTTGAATTACAGAGGAACTGTCATTAGACAGTTGGATGTTGATGGCATTTTAGCAAGGCAGCCACAAATTGTTTTGATTGATGAGCTTGCGCATACAAATGCACCAGGAGCTAGACATCTAAAAAGATATCAGGATATTGAAGAAGTCCTAAATGCAGGAATAAATGTTTATACGACATTGAATGTCCAGCATATCGAAAGCAGAGCTGACCTTGTTCAAAAAATCACAGGCATACAAGTTCAAGAAACAGTTCCCGATGTATTTCTAGAAAATGCCGACCAATTTGAAGTCGTTGATATTAGTCCTGAAGAGCTTTTAAAAAGACTCAAAGAAGGAAAAGTATATCTAGGAGATCGCGCAGAAAGAGCTGCTCAAAATTTCTTTAAAGTCGAAAACATAACTGCCTTAAGAGAACTTGCATTAAGATTCACTGCTGAAAAAGTGGATGATGATCTAAGAACCCATATGACAATGAAAAAAATTATGGGTCCTTGGAATACGAATGAAAGACTTTTAGTTGCTATCAGTCACAGTCCATACTCAAGCCGCTTAATTCGAACTGCCCGGAGAAAGGCCTATAATCTAGAGGCCCCATGGGTAGCACTTCATGTAGACAATGGAGAGAAACTTTTAAAAAAAGATTATGAAATGCTTCAGAAGAATATTGCTCTAGCTAAAGAACTAGGTGCAGAAGTTATTACAACAAGAGATCAATCCGTATCTGATGCCATCAAAAGGGTTTCCGAAGAGAAAAACGTAACTCAAATTATTTTAGGACGCCCGGATCGTAGGCTTTTTCAAGATATCTTCACTGGTGGAAATATCTTAGATCGCCTAGTAAGAGAAACCAGTGAAATTGATGTTCATGTGCTGAGACAAGAGCGAAAGCCAATTTATCAGGGATTTCATTTTAAAATGCCTGAGCTTATGTCTAACTTTCAGCATTACTGGTTCACCCTTTGGTTTATGATTGGTGTAGGATTTATTAGTTATACAATTTTATCAATGATTGGGTATAGAGCCGTAGGTTTTATATTTCTTCTTGCAGTATTGATTGTGGCATCT
This sequence comes from Bdellovibrionota bacterium, assembly GCA_040386775.1. Taxonomy (NCBI): domain Bacteria; kingdom Pseudomonadati; phylum Bdellovibrionota; species Bdellovibrionota bacterium. Next base: position 19,006 of record JAZKEU010000005.1, read on the forward strand.
TTAGCCTCTAGAGGTCCTATTCTTTTTGCGGCGACCTTTAGTTTTTTGGCTTGGAATTATTTTTTCATTCCTCCGCAATTTACATTTGCTATCAGCGCTACAGAAGATGTGATGATGATTTTAGCCTTCTATGGAGTAGCAACCGTTGCAGGATTTCTTGCACGCAAAATTCGTCGCCAAGAGGCCGATTTAACCCAAAGAGAATTTAGAGCAAATACTCTATATGATTTCGGAAAAAATATTTCAGAAGCAAAATCACAAAAAGAAATTGCAAAAGTAGCAAAACATAGTCTTGAGAGACTATTCGAATCAGAGGTGGAGATCTTACTAGAGAAGGAAGACGGCTCTTTAAATTCACTGACTATGAGTAATAAAGCTATTAGCGATAAAGATTTTGCCGTGGCTAGCTGGTCATTTGATAACAAGAAAACTGCTGGTTGGAAAACAGACACATTAACCTCTTCGAATTGTCTTTGCATTCCTCTCATGGGACGAGAAAGAGTTGCTGGTGTTCTTATGCTTTACCCCAATAAAAAACAAACGTTCTCTTTAGAACAACAAAACCTTTTGGATAGCTTCTGCGGTCATTTAGCCGTTGCGCTTGAGCGTGAGCAGTTTAAAGGAAAAGCACAAAAAGCAAAAGTTTTAGAAGAATCTGAAAAACTTCATCAAGCTTTAATAAATTCTGTCTCACATGAATTAAGAACTCCTCTAACATCTATAATCGGAGCGGCTACTGGGCTCGCCGATGACAACGTTATTGAGGATAAAAATAGAAAAAGTATTCTCCTAAAGGATCTTTTTCAGTCCATTGAACGCCTCAATCGCGTAATTGATAATCTTCTAGATATGTCTCGTATTTCGTGTGGCGTTCTTACTCCTAAAATGGAGCTTTTTGAAGTGAACGATTTCTTAAAATCTACAATTCACCATGCAGATAAACTTTTAGCTCAACATAAAATTAAATATATTGGGTCAGATGATGTCTATATTTTAGGTGATGATAAACTTATAGAACATGTAATTTTGAACCTTATTAATAATGCTTGTAGGTATTCTGATGCGGGCTCTGAAGTGCAAATAGTCTGTCTGAAGAAAGGGCTAGAAGTTTGGATTCAAGTTATAGATGAAGGCACTGGGGTTCCTTCTCAATATCACCAACAAATTTTTGAGCGTTTTTTTAGATTACCAAATAGCGCTACTGGTGGCACGGGCTTAGGTTTGTCTATTGTAAAAGCAATTGTCGAAGCACATGGCGGAAGTATTTCTGTCTCTGATAGACAAGGCACAAAAGGATCTATCTTTACTATAAAAGGACTTCACTCCCAGGAAATTCCATTTCATATTTCCAACGGAGGAGTTTCATGAAAAATACCAAGAAAGTATTAGTCATAGAAGATGAAGAGTCTGTTCAGAGATTCTTAATCACTACCCTTGAAGCCAATTCTTACTTAACTAGAGCGGAGCTTAACGGACAAAAAGGCATACAGGGGGCTATTGAATTTAGACCAGATCTAGTGCTTTTGGATTTAGGTTTGCCAGATATGGACGGTCATCAGGTCTTAGCAAAAATTAGAGAATGGTCAAAAGTTCCAGTCATTGTTTTAACAGCAAGGGATGCCGATGAAGACAAAGTCAAATCCTTAGATAATGGAGCTGATGATTATTTAACTAAACCGTTTAGTGTTCCCGAACTGTTAGTCAGAATTCGAGTAGCACTGAGGCACTCTGAATCTGTTGGTCACGAGGCTGTGATTCAAATAGGAAAACTTGCAGTTGATTTGAGCGGCCACATAGTAAAAGTGGATGGCCAAGAAGTAAAATTAAGCGCTACAGAGTATGATATTTTAAAAGTTCTCGTAAAAAATGCTGGTAAAATTGTAACTCACCGTATGCTTTTAAAAGAAGTTTGGGGACCAAACTCTATAGAACACACTCAATATCTTAGAGTGTATGTTGGGCAACTTCGCAAAAAACTTCAACGCAATGATAACATTCCTGAGCTTATATCTACTGAAACAGGAATTGGATATCGTCTAATTTCAGAATAAATTTTTACACATTTTTTATAACCAAAAAGTTAATCTATAAAAAACTTATTTGGAGA
>JAZKEU010000006.1:0-7482 GCA_040386775.1 Bdellovibrionota bacterium
ATAATTTTACACTAGAGCGGATATTTGGGATTCATCCTTCCACCAAATTATACTTAAGATTGTTTTATTTCCTATTTTTATTGAATCTTCAAATACTAAGTAATCTTCTGATCCTTTTAAGGTAACCCAACTATCTGCACCTACTGTTCCATTTGCTGATTTCTGCAATCCCTTTAATAGCTCAGCGGCGAAGCTATCCATACATAGATTTTCGATTGGCCAAACAAATGTTGGTAAAACTTTATTACGGCAGAACCACTTACGCTTACCAGCCACAGTACAAACTAACATACTTGGATAAGGTCCTTGTTCAACAAGCCGAATAGCTGTTGCCATTAGTGTTGAATTAAATATAGACATTAATTTTTTTACGGTAGCAAAATTAATTGGTTCGCGTCTTGTCATGGGTACAAACATTGATGTGGGCATAATTAAATTAGCAGAATATTTATTTGCTCGTACCTCTGGATCCAGCTCTCTAATTCCCCATTTTTTAAAATCACTGCTCGCGCAGTTGAAAAATGGCTTTCCCCTATCATACATCCAGTGCCCCAGCTCATGCCCGATTGAAAATCTTTGCCGTTCTGGTGATGAGTTCGCATTTACTGTTATAAATGCTTCGCTCGCATTGCCAATAATTCTACCTTCGATCCCATTTAAAGGCTGAACAACCACATGTGCGTTACAAAATTGAGCTATTGATAGCAAATCAATTTCTTCTGGTTTTGTAATTCCCAAGTCTAAAAGCAAGTCTTCTGGATCTTTATATATCGGAGCGCTATTCATCAATACCATCTAAAAAGCCAAGAGCTTCAGCTTGCTCCAGGACACTCACTATATCTTCATCTGACATGGTTTTATATTCACGAAACTGGAGGGCAAAACCCGGATCGAGAGATGGGAGTTTTGAAAGCAAAGTTTCAAAAAGTTTTTTTCTTTCCGCAGGGGACGAATGCACTCTCATATTTTGGCCTGATAACAATTTAGCTTTTTTATTATAATTTTCTCTAGCAGATTCCAAATTTTTCTGGCGACTCTTTTTTACAGCGTCAGACAATATATTTCTTGTGCTTTTGATTAGAGAGGCTGAGTCTTTACCATTATTTTTACAATCATCTATTAGTTGTTGATCGCTAAAGCCCTCAACCTCTAAAGCAAGCATTTCTGAAATCATATTAAGATCTTTAATATTTTGAATTTTATTACTATTTTTCATATTATTATCTTTCTAAAACGGCAGTAATCCGTCTTTTCAATTTTATATCAAGGGCATTATATTCTTTTTCGCCTAATTTCATTCCCTCTCTAATTTCCTTTGGGTCAAACCCAGCAAGCTTATATTCTATAAGTTCTAAAAGTAAGGGATCGTCATTAAGTGCTATTTTCACGGTCTCCATTTGCCTCTCGGCTTCAACTAACAAAAGTGGATTTTGAGATGCTGAATCAACTAATGTAGATAAATGAGAAGCTGAATCGTAAGGCACTGATTTTCCTTCTAAAGATTTAGTTACTCTATCAACCTCATGCCCTACAATATTTTTTATGGCTTGTGAAAGACATGTCATAATATTTATCTTTTCAATGGGCCATTTTTTTTCGCCTGACAAAACTTTTGTAAAGGCCTCCTGCAGCACTTCATCTCCCCAATTTTGATGCCCACCACCTATACTCAATACAGATGATCTTTTATCCGCAATTCTTTTCAATTTGAGCACCTCATTGTCAGTTAGAGCTATTATTGCTTCTGAAGTTTCTTTTAAAGTTGCAGCTCGAGAGGTAACCGTTTCGCTTCGTTTTCCCATAAAATTCCTGATTAAACAATATTTGTATACATACTATCGGCATCCTTCTCTCTTTTTAATGCCGTAAAATACGTAAAATCCGACATTTTTATGAAAATTTTGTCGAATTAATCATTTCTACCGGCATATCAATGTGAGACGTAATTAAACGTCTCATAACCCTGAAAAGGAGAACGAGATATGGCACGTTGCCGAATTACCTGTATTATAATGAGTTCCAGCTCAAACAAACATGAACACATTGCTGCTGTGGGAAATCCAGCTGCTCCATGGAAGCTGAGTACAGAAGAAGCAATTAGAAGAATCGAATCTAAGATCGATTCGTTTTATGTTGAGGATCCAAAAACTGGAAAGTCAGCTGACGTTGGGGTTGTAAGAGAAGCGGGAAAATATCCTTATCTTCGTACTCATGCGGATGGTTTCTGGAATGATAACCTACTATCACTAAGCACTTGTCCGCTGTAAAATTTCAGCTAGCAGTTAAGAGTGTACGTACTTCGCTGAAGCTGTACGTACACTCTTAAGAATTTACAGAATTCGTTAGGTTCTTTGAAGTTTAATAGTGCTAGTATGAGATTCTAAAAAGGCAGAATTTTGGTGTTACCATCGTGTTACCAAACTTTGAAATGCACCGAAATTTTATGAAATACTTAACTGATTTGTTTTCTTAAATGAAATAGGCCATCTAGCGGGCTTTACTTAACTTTTTTGGGAACTCAAATTCTAGAAGGGAAAAAATGGATGGAAGTGTATTGCGCTTCTATCTAATTGAAATCATGTAACTTTCAAATTCGGAGTTACCATAAGTTACCATCTTGAAATGTCCTGACATTTCACAAAACATACTATCTTCTTAATGAGGATCAACAAGCATATCTTTTTCATCAAATGCCTCCCAACTCCATCCGTTAGAGATCATTTTTAACATTTGTCCTTTATATTTAAACGACCAATTTTTTCTACGCTTTTTCCATGAAATCTTATCTTCTTGGGGAATGCCAAAGTCGAATTCTTCAACATCGTATTTATGTTGTTGAGGTATGCCGGTTATGTGATAGGCGGTTGTATTTATCAACTTCAAAAATTGATCTACAAATTTTGGCTTTAATACTATATTTTCACTCTCGTTTTGACCTGCAATTGATGGATAAATTAAGCCATTTATATCTTCACCACCAAGCAGGTGTTCAGCAACTTTAGATGAATACTCGTAAAAATATTCACCAGGAAAAGTAAATATCTCGTTTAAAAGTATTTCAAAGTCAGACATTGGGGTTTGAACTCTTTTTGAGCCAATAGGATTTAGAATGTAAGGATCGTAGATTCGATACTCTGATAAAACCAGTGTGTCCTGAACTTTACATTTTGATTCAACAAAAGTAGTTGGCCCTCCAGCAGAAGCATAAAAAATAGATTTATTGGGACTATTGGCTCTTCCCAAAGTTGCCTTATCGATAGGTGGGTAGGTAAGTTCGCTTACACTAACTGGTAGTACACCTTTATTAAATATTCTGGATCGAAAAATCCGAGTGGGTTTAGTTTGCGTCGGTAAAAAACGAATGGCTTGTCTTTTTTGCCCTGTTGATAATTTCCAAAGTCTTTTTAAAAATTCATCAGGAGAGATCTGTCTTTTTCTAGCTTCATTTAGTAAATCTTTTGAACTCATTAATCTATAGTATTAGTACTGAATAGTTGGATCAAGAACAGGTTCGAACCCTACTACTCAACATCAACTTACCTGTAAAAACCATTTTTAAAAGGAAGTACCTGAGCCCCACAAAAGTTACCAGGATGTTACCATTCAGTTACCAAGTCCCGAAATTTCGGGACATTTCCCGACATTTCGGCTCTTCTTGGGTTTTTTAAATGAAATTAACTAACTGCTGAATCCCTTTCGGGATTTTTTTGGTACTCAAAATTTAGTAGGAAAAATGGATGGGGTGATAGGATTCGAACCTATGGATGACAGAATCAAAATCTGTTAGCTTACCGCTTGCCGACACCCCAACACAGGTAGAATGAAGTTCTCAAATTACGTATTTTGGTGACTAAAATCAATGATTTCTAGCTATAGACGCGGAGTTCTAATGCCTTCTAGGAAGGCATTTCAGGGTATTAATCCTGTCTTAAGAAGATATCGATCTTTTTATTGATGTGCCCTACAAGCTTTAAAGCTTCTTCGAGTTTTTTTACCGGGATATCAATGTCTAATTTTTTCATATGCTTGATCTCTTGATCCTGCATGTTTTTATAAGCCCTTTTACCTTCATCTGTAAGCTCGATGAGCGAGGATTTCTTATGGAATGGGTTTGGCTTTGACTCTACCCACCCCTGCTCTTGCATCTGATCCACCAAAACCTGAACACTTTGGCGGCTCAAATGTCTAAGCTTTGCCAAGTGAGGAACAGTCATTCCCCCATTATCATTCAGGATTTCAATAATGCCTCTTACGCTCACCGATAAGTCTGAACCCTTATGGACGAACTCAACTCCTTTTTTAAGGAGTTGATAGTTGATTCTAATCTCTTTTAATAGATCTGATAAAACGACTTCTTTATTCATAGTGATACCAATATACCAGAATGTCCCAAACATGTCAAAGTGACTATTTTACATCAAAATGACAAAAAAAATACATTATGACAATAAAGCTGTCATTTTATAATGGACAGACTACTTTTCTTTGGTTTATACATAGCCCATCTAAAACCATTAACCAATTAAGAGGGTTATTATGAAAACAATATTACTAGCTTTATCTGTAACAGTGGCAGTCTTCACTTCTACATTTGCTCAAGCAGCATCTGTACTTGTTCCGAGCTTCAAAGGAAAAATCCATAATTACAGTACCGTACCGAATGATGAACTCGAGGTTTCCGTCAGAGTTCAATGTGATTACAAAAGTGGTTGGCCAATTCCTGATAACGTATCTTGTGGAAACCAAAGTGCAAAAATCAAAGTTGAAGCGGACGGGACATTCGTAGTTCCGGATCTTCAATGGCAAAACAAGAAAAGCCTTAGCTACTACAGAGCAAGCTTTTCGGTAAATGCCAACAAAGCTAACGGAACTGATGGGAACTTCGTATTTGCAGCATTCAGTGCAAAAGAAATTCGTAAGATGGCTGGTTCATTAGTTGAAATGTCTATTTATGAAATGCCCGCAATCAAGATCAATGTTGTCACGCCAACCGGTGAAGACTACAAAACTTGGAGAGGTGTTGTGGATTACGGAAATCCTGAAGTACAAAATACCGTACCATGTGTTAATGTGAGCATGAGTATCAAAACGACAAAAGAAAATCTAGCAGTAGGAAATAATTGGACAGCATCAAAAGGTTCTAACGATTCGAATACTCCCGAATTATTATCTGGAAGCTTACTTGGTGTTAGAGGGAATCCCGGTGCAGATTTAAAAGTAGTTGCTTCACTTTCTTCACACTCTAAAATGCCGGAGTGTAAATCAAACTCTGTAACTAAAAGTGTTGAACTGATGAAAGGACTACAAGAAACTCTCAGTCAAGTCCACAAGGTTTTAAATAATAGCGTAGTAAAAGTAGATTAATATTAAATCTATCTCTTAAAATAAAAAAGGCAGCTCTATAAAAAGCTGCCTTTTTTATTTCTAGATTTCAATTATTATTCGCGGTCTGTATCATAGTCGGACTTCTTAAGCTCTTCCAAGCTCTTTCCCATGGCTTTGATCTCTTTTTCGTAAGCTTCAAAGACTGATCTTTCGATCTCTTCCCTGAACTCTTGATTGAGAGGATGCGCAATATCTCTAAACTGCCCGTCTTTACGTTTCTTTGACGGCATAGCCACAAACAATCCTGTATTCCCGTTAATGATCTTTAAATCACGAACGACGAACACGTTTTCTAATGTGATTGTAACGTAGGCTCTTAGACGATCTTCATTGACAGGATAAACCTTCACTTCTGTTATCTTCATAGAGGACTCCTTAGTTGTATACTCATAGATATCTCTACTTATACAAACGGAAGTCCAGGACCGAGACTTTAGTCTTTTTAATTTTTAAGTCAAAAGATTAGCTAAACTGTACCAAGACGATACAAAACCACTGAAGTTAAATTATAAAATTTCAAATTCAGAAACCACCGGAAGATGATCAGATAGAATTCTAAGATATTTACTAGACAAAATTTGAGTCGAAACGGCTCTTAAGTTTCGACAATAAATTCTATCAAGGGAGAATTTTGGATAAATACTCGGCGAAGTGGGCGCTAAAAACCCATTCACTGAGGATGAAGTTTCTTTAACGTTAAGCTTTGATTCTATTTCTGGATGCAGTCGATTGTCCCAATCATTAAAGTCCGCAGCAATGATCACATGGTCTTCACTTTCTGTTAATGCTGATGTGACTTTTTCAATTTTAGAAATTTGATTTTTTCTACCTTTGTATGTGAGATCCAAATGACTGCAAAATAAATACAAAGCTCGATTATCCAGAACCTTTACTTTTCCATACAGCAATCCCCGTTTTTCTAAAGCATTGTTAGAAATATCTGTACTGTGTGTTTCCACAAATGGGTACTTTGATAAAATAGCATTTCCGTAATGGTAATCACCCATCGTTGCGTTCTGACCAAATGAATAATGCGGCCAAAGTTTATCAGCGAATTTTTCTAATAATTTTTCAGCTTGAGGTTCAATAAGAAATTCTTGTAAAAAAATAATATCCGGCTCTATCTCATGGACTAGTTTATCCAGGGCTCCCCAAGTACGATGCCTCAAGAAAAAAGATCTGCCTTTGTGAATATTGTAACTCAAGACTTTAATGATCACCCAACAACCCCTAATCAGAATGAAGTTTTAAACTTCATTAGAAACATACCAAATGCTCTTTCCCAAGCTTTCATCTGTTTTTTGGTAGTGATCTCTTTTGAAAGCTTCATATCTTTTATAAACTCATTATTTAATGCCTCTATTTCTGAAACTTCAGAAACTATCATATTGAGCTCAAGATCTTGATAAAAGCTTCGATAGTTGAGATTTCCAGAACCAACAATTCCCACAGAATCTATAAGCGCTGTTTTAGAATGAAGAATTCCTTCCTGATACTCATAAACTTTTAAACCTTTTTTGATCAGTGGAGAATAATAAACTCTAGATAGATAGCTAAACCACGCAGGATCGGTTTTATTGGGTACCATCAATCTCACATCCACCCCACGTTCAGCTGCCGCGACCAATGCCTTCAATAAAAATCTTGGTGGATTAAAATAAGGGGTCACAAGCCAAATTCTTTCTTTTGCGTCGTCGATTCTTTTTAGATAATCTTTTCTATAATGACTTCTCAAAACTTTAGTTTGCGTTGTCCTAATATGATCAGAATTTTCTACTTCAAAAATAATTTTTCTAAAGTCACAGCTTTTAAATCTAGAAACATCATTTTCGATCCAATCCCAAGTGCATTCAAAAATTTCCATTAAAAGATTAATGTCATTGGAGTTTTCAATTCTTAGCGTGGTTTCTTTCCACTTGAGCGCTGGCTCCATCACGTTGAGGCTGCCAACGTACGCGATTTTTTGGTCGATCACAAAAATTTTGCGATGGTTGCGGCGATTAAAAATTTTTAAAAAGGGAGAAATTTTTTTTGGGTAATATTTAAAAATATTTTTTTCGGAATTGCCGTTTGAATATTGTGCTCTGAAGTATAATT
>JAZKEU010000006.1:7492-16573 GCA_040386775.1 Bdellovibrionota bacterium
GCCGGGAATTGGCCTAAAAACACGAATATCAATTCCTTTGGCCTTCAGATCATCCATCCTCGTCGTGATCCATTCCAATGACCCGACCCTATCAACAATCAAACGAACGCTCACACCACGTTGAATGGCTCTTAAAAGAGCTTCCTCAAAGAGCTTTCCAACATCATCGGGATCCCAAATGTACATTTCGATTTCTATAGAATTTTGACTTTGATCTATTTCTTCTAGAAGACTATTGATCACGTTTTGAGAATTAAAATAAATCATGTGTTATCTTAAGCGAAACTCCCCTTTTCCGGCAAGAGAGGCTTCATATATGTGTAAAGAATTTCACTTATTCTAGATTAGGACATCACAGCAGATGATTATTCATCTTTTACATCAGACGGATTTGGAAGTTGAAAATTCTGTTCCGAACTAGAAGATCCATATCCAGGTTGACGTTGTCTAGGCTGATATCCATAACCACCTTGATTTTGCGAAGGACGATACTGAGATCTAATTTCCACAGGAGACGGGCCAACCGGCGCAGAGTATGGAGACTGCTGTAAAACTGGGTACATTCCCCAATTTGAAACCGGAAAATGTGTCTGTGCCAGAGAGCCAACACTGCAACTTTGCGGAATATAATTATTGTAGGCGCCTGTAGCATTAGCCTCATACAATTTTCTTCTAGAAACTTCCATTTCAGTCACTAAGAAATCCCAATCTGGAAGTTTACAAATGATTTCATCCACTGGCATTTTGAAGATTTCAATAGCTCCCCTTGGAAGTGGAACATTTCTAGGAACTCTTCGAAAAGCAAATCCCTCCGCAGGGAAAATTGCAATCTGATCTCTGATATCAAGTCTTGCGTCTCCTGGGATAAAAACAATGGGATCAAAGGAGGTCGCGATTTTTAATCCTGCCGTTGTTGCCACAAGTAAACTCTGAGACTTGATAATAAAATTGGCGACTATGCATGGCTCAACAGCCTTTATATCCGCAAGCGGAAAACATCCTACTCCTTGAGGCGAACCAAATTGCAAAAGTTGAGTTGGGATAGAATATGGATTTGGAGAACCACTTCTAGGCTGTCTCTCATAGTACTCTTCATCTTCTTGCGTGGTCGGGCCATTGGATTGATTGAATCTCGCATGACTCAATTCAGGCGGCGCATAACCTGGTACAAAAGGTCCTCCTGGCACCGGAGGTCTTTGAGGAGCTGGGTATTTCAGAACATCATCTGCCGTTGCCCCACCTGAAGCCAATTCCAAAATTGCTTCACGATCTAAATCTGGATTTATTTTTTTCATAAGACCAATACCCGCCGCAACAACTGCCGCTGCATTCGAAGAGCCCTTGTATTTTTTCCCGTCGTCACCCTTCACAAGAGATGGTGCAATTAACTCAGGTTTATTTAAAGATTTAGACACCGAGCTTTTAGAAGATTTTTCGCCTACAGTGATCACATTCGGATTGTCGGCAGGATTGAGTAAGCTTTCTTCTTTATCTCTTACTGGAAATTTCACGTAATCTCCCTCGGCCGTGATTCTTAATCTATCGGTTGAGGCAAAGTTATCGCTCTTTGATCTTACTTTGACATAAGAAGTGCCTTCAGGAATTTGGGTTTCGATGATTTCACGAGGATAAAGTGTAAATCCAGATTGTCCTTGATTAGGATCGTCCGATTCCACTTGGGTCAATTCTGAGGCAACTGATTTTTCAAAATTCTCATCAAACATATAAAGATCTAAGTCTTTCGCAGAACCTTCTTGTGGTTTATTTTTAAAATCATCCCACGCAAGGACAAGTCTTAAATTGCATTTTCTATTTTGTTTTTTGATTTTAGTACTTTCCGGGAACTCACATTTTACGGGAAGCGCATTCTGTTCTAGGTCCATATCGACCCAACTGCTGTCCGAGATTACAATGTCTGAATTGAAAGTTGTTAATCCAAAATTTCCGGCAGCATTGACCCAAACAATTCCTGCATTTGTAGCTCGATTCACAAGAGTGTTAAAAAAACCTCTTCCATCATAATTACTTCCATACTCAATGACTATGGAATGAAGAATGATTTCCACACCATTCTTAATGGCATCCTCAATTGCCCATTGAAAATTACTATAACCATCGGACTTATAGAGATAGATCTTTGGAGCCAAACTCCATTTGTTATAATTGTCTGTCATGTATTGAGTAATAATTTGAGCCATGACTAGGCCATGAGTGTTTTTATCGTCAGGAGATCTTACGTTCGTATCGCCTGGCCTAACTTTTAAGAACGTGTTCTCCGGAATTGAATATCCTTTTTCCTCTTGGTATCCATCAAATCCATAATCAAAGACTGCAATTTTTACGACTTCTCTATTTTTGTCTCTCTTGAGATCTGTATAAAATCTATCAAAGCCTAATATTCGAATATTTTCTTCAATGTTATCAACCTCCGTTGCAAATCCATTTTGAGTTGATAAAATACTCACTAACACTAAACTTAAAATCGTTCTCATATACACTCCATGAACTTTTTTAGACTGATTAATTTTTCTAATTAATTTTATTTAATAGTATCTATACCAATAGTAGTTACATCCACTCCAACCGTAATTGTAGTAAGGGTAGTAAGTATAGCTATAGTAATAGACGGGATAATAAGGGTAATAGTAGCCATGATAATTTCCATAGTAAATGTACCAACTCTGACGAGGCAGGTCTCTATCCAGCTCATCCGTGTTTGAAACAATACTTTCTACATTGATCACATCTGAGAGACTTGAAACTTTTTCGAATTCTAATTCATCTAGTTTTTCGGCAGTGGTTTTATCGACTCCCTGAAGAATGATATTTGATCTATGAACATATAGAGTTCCATCTTGATCTTTTTTAATGAGAATGGTTTTAGGTAAATCTTTTTTTGCGACATCGGCCGCAATGGCGCTGGTAGAAAGAAAAAACGCTGTTAATAATGTTGTTGATACTTTGATTGCAAATGCTTTCATACGTCCTCCTCCGAGCAATGCTCGGCTTTCATGTAAGACGTAATTACATCCATGGGTCAAAAATCACAATGGCGCATTGAAGCGCCACTGAGTTATGAATAGATCTAAACAAAAACTATGGAATTAATTCTCGAAAGATGAATTTGCTAGCCACTTCTTAGCAAGCTCAACAAACATTTGTCTACCTTTCTTAACATCTGACAAAGAGTTATTTCCAAGGTCATCGCAATGGGCAGCCCCTTCCATCGTGAAAGTCACAGTGGCTGTGTTGGAATCATTCTTATTTTCGGGAGCAATAGAAAGATTCAACCAAGGATCCGTAGAACCATTGGTATAAAAAATATTCGAAGCTCTACCCGCATCCAAAAGTGGTGCGTAGTAAGTTTCGTTCACATATTTTTCATTTCCAGAAGTGTCTAAACCATAAAGTCGAATACAAATATTTCTATGGTAATCGGCATTGATAAGAGTTGATCTTACCGAGATTTTTTCATCATGGTAAGCATTCTGCCAGTAACCGTACTCTGTGCATGATTGATAGAACCACTGTCTCATGTTATCAGAAGAATCAACATTAGGATCTAGAGCACCAGCTGCGGACATGTCCAAAGCTGTCATTCCCCAACTGTCAAAGATCTCGATTGTGAATTTTGCGTAGCCTTGAAGAGGATTTTCAGAATCTAAAAGTTCACAGAAGCGATTTTTATATCCATATTGAACAGCGAGAGCTCCCATATCTGCAATCAGATACATAAAATCCACATTGTCTGTGAGGGCTTCGCCACGGAATTTCTTTTTAACTTCCAAGAGTTTTTCTGGGCTATCGAAAAGAGCTTCGACTTCTTTTACAACTTGTTTCATCTTCGCCCCACACTGTTCACCAACAACTTTGGAAACGTGAAGATCGTATTCTTCAAAATTTTCTTTCGCCATCACTGGACCTGAAGAAGATAGTGCTCCTACGACTAGATCTGGATTCTTTAAACGATAATAAGCTGCTAGAGATCCTGCATAAGATCCACCAAGCACAACCCATTTGCCTTTAAAGTTTTTTTCTTTTTGAAGATAAATTTGAATCGCTTTTAAATCTTCTAATGCTTGTGCAGTTGAAAGATACTTTAAATTCTCAGCAGTGAGATTTGTTGTAGGCATCGACTTGCCGTAATATCTATGCTCAACATAGACAACGCTTGCCCCCAACTCTTTTGCATGGGACAGAATCGATTTATTAGGATTGCATTCAGCTTCTCCACATATATATAAAAGAACCGGCGATGTTGTAACGTCTTTTGCCAACTCCGTATTGATAAAATATCTTTGCTTGAAAGTTCTCGTATCATTGGCATCGCTGTGATCAAGTTTTTGATCGAATGTGTAGGATTTAAGTTCAGTTGTTTCTAAACCTCTTAGAGTAATACCGGTTTTCTTTTTAAGAAGAGCCTGCTCTCTCTTCGCTAGGACTTTTTGTCTATGAAGTTCGAACAATCTGATATCAGCAAATGCTGTGTTTGAAATGAATAATGCAACAAATAGAACACTGACTAAATTAAATAGAGTTTTCATGAACCCCTCCCACCGGTTCTCAGAAGTACTATAAGAGAACTTGTCTTACCATAAAAATCATAATAAATCTCACCTCCTGAACGTCGATAAGAACAAGCCCAGCACTTGGATCAAATATAAGAGGGCTTATGCAGTACCTCCATAGGTACGTGCTGCACCATGCCTGTGGACTCTTCTTCGATATGATAACTGTTAGAAAAACAAGTGATTTGACTGCTATTTATAACCTTTGATTTCCACTAAATATCCTGTCGGGCATTTCACATACATTTTTTTTCGTTCTAGCTTTGTATCTGGATCGACTACCGTTGGTGCCATAGAAATACATTTCGGGTCTTGCATAAGAATGTTTTCAGAGAGCTGATTGAACTCAGCTATTCCTAGATTAATCCCGAAATGTAGATCTGGTAAGTTGGGTTCGATAAGTGGATTTTGTTTCAAAGTGATCTGAGTTCCAAAAAAATCGATGTTTACATAGCCCGAGGGATCTTGGTGTTGAACGGTAGCAGTCAAAACACGAGTAAAAAAATCGACCGAACTTTCTATAGACCTCACTCCGATAGACAAATGAAAATATGGACTCATTTCAATCCCCCTAATTCTTTTATTCGCTCGTCCATTGCGGCCCCCCATCTGTCGGTATGGAAAAATGATGAGCGATCTGTTCTAGACCATGACGCCGATAAAAACGATGCGCATCGGTTCTCTTTAGACCGGAATCCAGCTTAAGAAAGTGACAGTTTTGTTTCTTTGCTGTATCAATTAACCAATCTAAAAGAATTTTTCCGTATCCCTTTGATCGATATTCCATACTGGTAACAAGATCATCTACATATAAGACTTTTCCTGTAGCTAACGTTTCCATTAGTCGAATTCCTGCGACGGCTCGCACATTAGGATCGAGTAGACATACGAGTTTATATTTTTCCTGTGCCATAAGGCGTATGATTTCGATAAATTTTTCCTCGACAAGATGAGGTCTTAGCTCCTTCATGACTGGGTAGGCGAAAAGAATCTCCGCGTTGGTTTCGGCTATCTTGATTTCCATAGAGATAACTATGTCATGAGATTAGGGTCTGGTCATCTCTTTGTTTTCTGATCGGTGAAAGTATGTAGGTGTTTCTAGTTTTTCAAAAGAATCTGCTTATCACGATGCAAATCTTTTAGCCTCGTGTTCATGCAAAGAACACTGCAAACAAACGTCCGGAATATATTCAGAGCTTTGCGGGATTCATAAATATGATTTCAAAGAAGAAATACACGAGGCTACAACAGATTATAGATGCGTCTGCCCTTTCTGATCAGTAGGAGGGCGCTTTTCAAAAAAAAGGTCGTCCGATTAGGACGACCTTTTGCTCTCCTGAAATTAAAACTACAGACGCGAGGTCTGACGTTCATTTCTATCTTGAGAGCGTTCTCTAGTTTGCGGAATATCATTGGCTTCGTGAAGATTTCGTTTATTCACGGGCTCCCTATCTTCTCTTTCATTTCCCGTATTCGGATCAAGTCTATTTCCTCCGATATCGTTCACTTTGGAATTGGGTTTTTTCTTATTATTACCCATATTATTATCATCCTCTTTATGATTTTTTGAAAATTCAGTAAATGAAGACATATTGTGCTCCTTTGGTTAATTACAGTTACAAATAGCTAACAAATAACCAAGCAAGAGGCGTGCCCGAATATAATAGGAATACTTTTGATTTCAGAAAGAATCATGTCAAAAAAGTCCATTTGAAGAGGAATTTTTCCCTTTTAGGGATGCCATCTCGCTAAAAATTTGTTAAGAAATTAAAATCATATGAAATTCAATAAAACGTACTTTGATAAATTATACCCCAAGAACGAAACCATCGACGGAGATTATAACTCCAGAGACCATGGTGATTACTTGAAAACGCTTTTTCATCTTATGGGAATTCATATTTCTTCGGTTTATGATTTTGGATTTGGCAAAGGCACTCTGCTGCGTGATGTTTCTAAAAAATTAGAAGCTACTCACATCCGTGGATGCGATATTTCACCTTATGCTTATGAAAGCTTAAAAAAGAAAAAATGGTCTAAAAATTTCAAACTCGAAATATCAGAAATTTATAACCTAAAAATTCCGAAAAAACCCTATCACTTGGGACTATGTAACTCAGTTTTGCAATACATCCCTGACGACAAACTTAAAAAATCTATCGATGTACTTTCAAAATCCTGTAAGTACGTTTATTTCCACGTTCCCACTCAAGAAGATTATAAAATATTAAAAAAGGATTTAAATTTTACAGATTCTTATGCGATTCAAAGAAAAAATCACGTTTATGAAAAATTTTTGAAAGACAAATTCACTTTTGTCTCATGGGGATTATTAGAGTCAAAGAAATTCTCTAATCACAAGAACTCAGCCTTCACGGACAGCCTCTATCGTTTTTGAGAAATACGATAAATAACGCCAGCGTAATCATCGGACACCAAAAGAGATCCATCCGTATAAATCTCGACGTCCACAGGTCTTCCCCAATAATCTTTTCCGCTCAACCAACCTTCAGCAAAAGTTGTATAAGATATAACTTTATTTCCATCAAGCTTGGCTAGACCCACTTTGTATCCTTGAGGTTGAGACCGATTCCAAGATCCATGTTCTGCAATAAAAATTTGATTTCGGTATTCTTCTGAAAATTGTTTTCCAATATAAAATCTCATCCCCAATGGGGCCACATGAGCTCCAAGTTCCAGTACTGGAGGAGCATAAGATAAACACCCTAGCTTGTTTTTAAACTCCGGGTCCTCGATATGTTTCCCATGGCAATGAGGAAATCCAAAGTGAGATTTTTCTTTCTCTAATCTATTGAGCTCGCAAGGAGGAATATTGTCGCCCATCCAATCTCTGCCATTATCCGTAAACCACAACTCATTTGTGGCGGGATGGAAGTCAAATCCAACGGTGTTTCGAACACCTTCTGCAACAATTTCTTTTTTATTACTTTTCAAATCCACTTTAAAAATGGTGGCATAACCTGGATCTGTTTTGCACACATTGCATGGAGCACCTACCGGCACATAGAGATTTCCATTTTGATCAAAGCGAATGAATTTCCATCCATGGTGCTTATCTTTGGGAAATGATGGACCAATCTTTTCAGGCCTAGCCACGGCTTTTACATCTTTTACGAATTTATCTACGTTCTTTATTACTTGGATCTGATGAATCTCTCCTATATAAAGATTCCCATCGCGATATGCCACGCCATTTGGAGAATTAAGGCCATCAGCTAAAACTTTAACAACATCAGCTTTATTATCTCCATTTGTATCTCTTACTGAATAAACTTTTTTAACGCTTCCACTCAAACCTCCCGAGCCTACAAAAATAGTTCCATCAGGTGAAATGGCTAAAGATCGCGCCCCTGGAACCACGGCAAATACAGAAATTTCAAAATTTTTTGGCAATTTAATTTTTTCTAAAGGTAGTTTCGCTTTTTCTTGAGAAATGGTTTCAGATTGCACCACTTGAGAAAGGGCTAGGCACAAAAATAATAAAAAATAAACTGTAGTTCTCATAAGATAAGAGTTTATATCTAATATCGCGACATCGCAAAATAGTTTTTTGTAGCATTTTAGGCACTTTTACTGATTTAATACACTTATTCTTATTTTTTTAATAATTTAAGAATTATATATCAAATGTGCGACTGTGGGTATGTCGCGAGGACACAAAAACATATGCGTTTATCAAAAAGTTTTATCTTTAAATTTTCGGCTATAACAATCTCTATTATTTTTGTTACCTTAAGCGTAATCGTAACTAAATATGTCCAAGAATCATATGAAAATACCGAAAATGATTTAATCCAAAAGGAAACAGAGTTTGTCTCTTTTGAACTTGCTGAGAACCTTCGTAGAAATATCGCCTACAGAGTTAAAATATTAGAAATCATAGCACACGCACGACCTGATATATTTCCTAACAACCAAGAACAATTTCTTAAAATTATACCAGCCGTCTCTAACAATTTACCCGGCTTCTATGCCATAAACTGGGTGAACACCGAGGGTACAATTAAATGGATTTATCCCTCGAAAGGCAACAAATCTGCCATTGGAAAAAATATTTTACACCGAACCGAAGTCACTCAATATCTTTTGGACGCAAAAAAATCCAAATTGCCAACAATCAGTCATGTGATCGATCTTTACCAAGGCCCAAAAGGGTTAATCCTTTACATACCCATATATGATAAAGAAATTTTTAAAGGCTGGTACAATGGAGTTATCAGTATAAATGAAATGTTAGATCGATTTTTTGAACGCCGAAAACTCCACAATATTTCAGTGACTGTAAAGTGGAAGGGTCACGAAAATTATGTTTATACTTACGGCGCAGAATCCAGTGGAAAAGCAGAATTGGAGTTTGAATCGGATGTCTTAAACCAAAAATTATTGGTGGCTGTAGATCTCAAGCGTGGCTCTGCAATAGAAGCTAGAAAAGCACGTCTAAATAAAATTTTTACCGTCGTTTATATTTTTATCGCTTTAATTGCATTGTTTA
>JAZKEU010000006.1:16583-85764 GCA_040386775.1 Bdellovibrionota bacterium
TTATATTTTCTATAATTCGAACCCATTTTGTATTGCTAGGCCTTAACCAAGTGTTGAGACGCGATAAAACGCTCCTCAATATTTTAGTACATGATATGGCGACTCCCCTCACCCTCATTTCGGAAAACATCGCAAGACTCAAAGAAAAACTAGATGGACAAAATTTTTCCGAAGTTGACCGTATTCTCAGATCCAGCAACAAACAAAAAGACCTACTCATGAGAGTACGCTCGTTCCACGCTGCCAATATGGGCAAGATCCGTATAGATCTCCTTCCCGTGAGTGCCTCTGAGCTGATTACTGAGTCCATTGCCCTGTTCGATGAGAAACCAATGGAAAAAGATGTTTCATTTAAATTGGAATTACCCAAAGAGGAGTTGTACTGTCTTACCGATCGTATAACGGCAATCAACAATGTTTTAGGAAATGTCATTGGCAATGCAATCAAGTTCTCAGAAGACAAATGCGTAATCTCGATTCGAGCCTTTAAAGAAAAACAATATATAGTAATAGAGATTGAAGATTCTGGTACAGGAATTTCAGATGAAACTCTTAAAAATCTCTTCGAAGAAAGCGAAATCACTTCCACCAAAGGAACCAAGGGCGAAGCCGGAACTGGTCTGGGCATGCTACAAATTAAAACTTTTATGGAGTTGTACAAAGGCTCAGTTAAAATTCATACTTCCGAAAAAGGAACAAGAGTTCAACTCTATTTCAGAAGTACAGAAATTTAATTATTTAGAATATTGATCAACTTGATTGCTAGAACACACTTAGAACGATTCATTTAAATACACCTCTGGATCAAAGGTTTAGTTTTTGAGTTCATCTATATATTAAATCGATCTTAATAAATATTTTATAATTCCTTAACATTTAGGTCCTGAGGCCGATAAGTCTATAGAACTTCTAATAATTTGTGAGAATAAAATTGAGTAGTGATGCAATTACCCTAAAAGAAAAAGACGAGCCAGCGTTAGAACTTAACGTATTGATCATCGCTCACAAGCAAAGTCAGCTTGCCTCTGCTGCTGCATTTTTGAGTCGCAGAGGTGTCCACTGCATAGTGAAATCAAATATTAAAGATGGCATTCAATATATCACTGCCCAGAAAGCCACTCTTGTATTTTTAAGTTGGAATCTGCCAAATTCAAATATCATCAAAACCCATCAACTTCTCATACAAAACTTCAAAGTGGAATGCGTTGTCTTTGCCGAAAAATCTGACGGAAAAACAGCTGCAGAATTAGCGGGATCTCGCATTCCCGAAGTGATGCAAGCTCCGGTGAGTGGACCTGGGCTCTACATGCGCATTCAGAAACTTATCAGAGCCAAAGATGAACAAGGTAAAATCGATAAACTCCCTGGCCCAAAAACAAACAACTCTCAAGATTCAAATCAAAATGATAAAATCGTTCTAAGAAGCTCTAGGAATGAAAACTCTAATGACGATACATTTGTGAATTTAGGATCCAATCACAACAAATCAGGACTTATTAATTTTCAATCACAAAATACAAAACATTCCGAAGAAGACCATGAATCTGGAAGTGACGACCCCAACGCAAATGATATCAGTGCATACATGGGTCAATTGACTGATGAATTGCCTGTGAATAATTCGACTCTACAAACTGAAAAAAAATCTTCGAGCCCGGCCATCTATACTCAAAAAGGCTTCAAAACAAACTCGATGAAATCTCAACAAGATGGTCTCAACGGAGAATCCCACTCGACCACTGAAAAAGGCCTTCAGCGTGGAGAAATGTACGAATCAGAAATCGAAGAAACTCAATCCGAAGAAAAAAAAGCACGCTCTCACAAGAAAGAAGCGGATTACGGCTCCGTAATGAACGTCGCTAAAAAACAAACTCCACCTAAAAGTTTTTGGAAAAATCAATACACTGAAACAAAGCCAACAGAATCTGCAATTCCGGATTACGAAAAAACAAAAGCAAAAGAAGCCTTGATCATTGACTTTAAACCGCGCTCTGGAAGTAAAAATTCAGAATCTCTCTTGGCCCAAAAAACTTTTGAAGCCATTGAAAAATCTGTACGCCCTGCTTACGAGGATTACGTTCCCGTTGAAGTTATTTCTAAAGCAAAAATATTTAATATCCACACTCCAAAATTCAAAGGGTACTTGATCTTTGTCGTTCCAATGTTCAATGAATTAGAAAGAAATGTGGTTGGCTCTATCAGAGCCAATTTAGAAAAGCTTTTAAAGGAACAAAATGAGCCTCTATTGTATTTTGAAGAGCTCAATGTTGACCTAGAGCAGACAGACTTCTTAGGTTGGGCGCAAGAGAATGCCGAATTCTTTGTACAAACAGTAGATCACAAAACAGAAATCATATGCGCATATTATCCTTACAATCCTGCCATGCCGAAAGTTGCAGAGATGAGCAACAAAATGGCAACAATCAATATTAAAGATTTAAAACAAGATACAAAAACAAGCTTTAATCTTTACATTCACCTTCCTAAAAACAATAAGTTTGTTTGTTATATGAAACCCGGCGATATTGTTACAGAAAAACATAAAATTAAATTCGAAAAACATAAGATGGACAACCTTCACATTAAGAAGGAAGAAGTCACATTGTTCAAAGAGTATTTTGTGACTAATAAACTTCAAGAAATCATTAAGAAAAGTCAGGAGAAAAGCCAAGAAAAAAGAACAGATAAAAAAGCTTCCTAACCCCTACTTTTGTCTCAAGTTTATACAGGCCATAAGCCGATATGTAAATGTTGGATAATTTCCAGCATGCCTTGGGAGGAACAATGTTAGTTTTTGCGAAGAAGCCAATTGTTAAAGCCGTGTCTTTTGTGCTTTTCACACTCTTACTTCTTTCTTATCAAAACTGCGCAAAACCTCTAGATGAAATCGGAATAAATTCTTCAATGTCTGGAATTGGAAGTTGCCAGATTTCCCCATCAAAAGCTCAAGTTGTTTTGAATGAAAATCAAGCTATTGCTTTTACATATTCTCCTGCTTCTCTTAAAATCAGAATAGTTGTGATGAATAATTCTTCAGGAGTTTTCACAGAACGTGTCTATTCTGTGAGCGGCGTTTTAGATGTGACTTACACAGATGCATCTCAAGCTGGCAATTACACAGTTCACGGTATTGTAGAAACTGAAGATGGTGCGACAGCGGGAACTTGCACGACCACTTTCCAAGTCAAGGGACCGCCTATAATAAGCGGACCGAATCCTCCGCAAACCACAACTTATGCTTGGTCAGCTGGAGTATGGGGAGCTTGTAGCGCAACTGCCTGTGGAACGAGCGGAACACAAATCAGAGCGGTGTCTTGTAAACTCAATGACACCAACGTAATGGCAGATTCGTATTGTGCTGGTGCCGGCACAAAACCTGCGACATCTCAATCTTGCTCTACACCATCTTGTGGCGGTGGTGGGCCTATTGGTGGTGATTGTAAAGCCGGTGGATTATGCCAGTAACAGTAAAATCCAACTGGCAATTATCTACAATAATTAGGTGCTCCCTTGTTGACTCTAAATAGGGGTTCGAATATTTATATTGGGACTGATGGAGCATCTAAAAATTATCTCGGGAAATTCGAACCCAGAACTTGCTCAGAAGATTGCTTCTGATATCTCAGTCAATTTATCACCCGCTATGCTAAAAAGATTCGCTGATGGAGAAATCCAAGTAGAGATTCATGACAATGTTCGTGGCGCAGATGTTTATATCATTCAAAGTACTTGCCCACCTTCCAACGAAAATTACATGGAACTTTTTATTATGATCGATGCTTTGAAAAGAGCATCAGCTGCAAGGATCACAGCGGTAATGCCATATTATGGTTATGCAAGACAAGATCGTAAGGTCGCTCCCCGCGCTCCTATTTCTGCAAAATTAATGGCCGATCTCCTCACAACTGCCGGTGCAAATCGTGTTGTGAGTGTGGATCTTCATGCTGGCCAGATCCAAGGTTTCTTTAATGTTCCTGTGGATCACTTGTTCTCTATTCCTTCGCTTGCAAGAGCATGGAGGGAACAATGGGGTTATGGCGAAGAGTTCGTGGTTGTCTCACCAGACGCTGGGGGGGTTGAGAGAGCGAGAGCTTTTGCAAAGCGTCTTGAGGCTCCAATTGCCATCATCGACAAGAGAAGAACGGGTCCCAACGAAGCTAAAGCTTACAATTTGATCGGTGATGTGAAAGGCAAGTTTGCTGTCATTATCGATGATATGATCGATACCGCTGGAACCCTAGTCCAAGCTGCTGAAACCATTATGAAAAATGGTGCTATAAGAGTGGCTGCTGTCGCCACTCACCCCGTTTTATCAGGTCCAGCCATTCAAAGAATCACGGACAGTGCTCTAGATTTCGTAGTTGTAACGGATTCTATTCCACTTAAAGAAGCCGCTAAACAGACTGGTAAATTCAAAGTTATCAGCGTTGCCCCAGTTATTGCTGAAGCAATAAAAAGAATTCACGGCAACGAATCTGTTAGTTCGCTTTTTATCTAACCCTAATCACTATTTATTTGAATTTTCCCCCGCTTCACGTTAATTCTTTTCCCTTATTAATTTTACATCGTATTTTTATTAACAATTACTCGATGATATCCTTCACCATTCGGTGAAGCGAAGAAAGTAGAGAGGAAAAACATATGTCACAACAAGAATTAGTGCTAGAAGTTGGTACAAGAAAAGCAGGCAAATCAGCTTGCAGAAAATTAAGAAAAAAAGAAAGCATCCCGGGGATCATTTACGGTGCTGGGAAAAAAAACGTTCCGTTGTTTGCTGAAGAGAAATGGGTAAGAAAGTATGCCTCTGGAGCATTTGAAAACTCGATCATCACTTTAAAATCAGCTGATAGCGCTTTAAACGGAACAAAAGTTCTTTTTAAAGAAGTTATCGTACAACCAGTAACTAGAAGACCTTTACATTTTGACTTCCTCGCTATCGATATGAACAAAGAAGTACGCGTACTTGTAGAATTAAGATTCGAAGGTAAAGCTGAAGGAACAAGAGCGGGTGGAACACTTCAACCGATCGTTCGTCAAATTGAAGTTGAATGCTTACCATCTAAAATTCCTGAGTACATCGCAATTGATGTCACTCCACTTCATATTGGCCAAGCACTTCACATTAAAGAAATCACATTACCAGACGGTGTAAGAGCAACTGCGGTTGAAGACATCGCACTTGTAACTGTGAATGTAATTAAAGAAGAAGAAATCGCTGCTCCAACGGCTGCTGCCGCTGCTCCGGCTGCTGGTGCTCCAGCTGCAGGTGCTGCTCCGGCTGCAGCTCCAGCGAAGAAAGACGATAAGAAGTAATCTTAAATGCATCTCATTGTTGGATTAGGGAATCCCGGTAGCAAGTACGAGTTCACTCGTCACAATATCGGGTTCCTTGTTATAGATAAATATCTTAGCAAAATCTCAACAACAGAGAAGTCAGAGCAGAAGTCCCTCACCTATAAAACTGAAGTTGGCGGACTTCCCGTTCTTCTCGTGAAACCACAAACATTTATGAATTTATCTGGAGAAGCCGTACGAGGCCTAATGGCTTTTTACAAAATTCCTCTAGAAAATTTATTAGTGCTTCATGATGACATTGATCAAAATTATATGAGCATCAAGTTCCAGCAGAATTCGAGTTCTGGAGGACAAAATGGCATCAATAGCATTCACCAACTCTTGGGAACTCAAAACTATACTCGTATGAAATTAGGAGTTGGACGTCCGATTCTACCAAAACAAAGTGTCGTAGATTGGGTTTTACAAAAGTTTGCACCGACGGAAGCGGAAATTTTAGATTCATGGCTTGATGAATGTTGTAATGCAATCAATACTTTTGTGACTCAAGGTTATGAAAAGGCCGCATCTCTACACAATATTAAAACTCCGCCCTTTGTTGAATTGTTAGAAAAAGGTGCGGATGTGAGTCATTTTCAAAAATTAAAAGAATTTTTAAAACCCGTTCGTAAAAAACCCGATCCCGCAAAGATGGAAGCGGCAATGAAAGAAAAAAAGAAGGAATAGTTTATGGCATTACAATGTGGAATCGTAGGTCTACCTAACGTCGGAAAAAGCACGCTCTTTAATGCGATCACTCAAGCCGGGGCCGAAAGTGCAAACTACCCGTTCTGCACCATCGATCCGAATGTAGGTGTTGTTGCCGTTCCAGATGATAGACTTCAAAAAATCGCAGACCTTGTGGGTCCTGAGACCATCATTCCCACTTCTACGGAATTTGTGGATATTGCAGGTTTAGTTGCGGGTGCCTCCAAAGGTGAAGGCCTCGGAAACCAATTCCTTGGTAACATCAGAATGACCGATGCCATTCTCCATGTGGTAAGATGTTTTGATGATTCCAACATCATTCACGTCTCGGGATCCATCGATCCAATTCGTGACATCGAAGTGATCAACACTGAACTTATGCTTGCTGATCTCGACGCCATTGAAAAGAAATTTACCAAACAAGAAAAGCTTGCCAAAACATCTCAAGACAAAAACGTAAAAGCGGAATTTGAAGTGATCAAAAAAGCCAAAGAAGTTTTATCTGCCGGAAAACCCGCGAGAGTTCTTCAATTGACCGACGACGAAAAACCATTCTTAAAAGGCTTACAACTTTTAACTTCAAAACCTGTTCTCTACGTTTGCAATGTGAATGAAGAAGATTTTGCTAAAGGCGGAAACCAGTGGGTGGAAGAAGTAAAGAAATACGCTGCCAGCGAAGGCAACAAAGCCACATTGATTTCAGCTGCCATTGAAGCAGAGATTTCCACTCTATCAAAAGAAGAACAAACAGAGTTCTTGGCTTCCTTAGGGGTAACTGAAAAAGGTATGGATAGATTAATTCATGAATCTTACAAACTTTTAGAACTCGCAACTTACTTTACTGCTGGAAAAAAAGAAGTGAGAGCTTGGACCATCAAAAAAGGGATGAAGGCTCCACAAGCGGCAGGCGTGATTCATACGGATTTTGAAAAAGGATTTATTAGGGCAGAGACCTATCACTGCGAGGATCTATTCAAATTAAAAACTGAAGCCGCAATCAAAGAAGCGGGCCTATACCGCTCTGAAGGTAAAGAATACCTCGTAAAAGATGGCGACGTAATGCTCTTTAGATTCAACGTTTAATTATTTATTGGAATAAACTTCCGCACGTGGCGGGCCTCGTGAACTGCGAAGGTTTGTATCTGAAGCCCTTCTGCACTTGAGCTAATTTTTGATTGGCTATTTTGGTGATTTTATTTATGTAAGCTTCTTCCGCCAATCTTTGCAGGGTGTGGGATTTGTATTTTAGGGCGATGTATATGGCGGTGAACACGGAAACTGCACTCGCATGCAACGTACTCAATTGTACAAAGCCACCTTCATAAATCATGGGCCCGGTAATACCCATGGCTCCCAAAAGACTGACGGCATTCCCTAAAATAAAAGTTGTATAGAACAGAATATCTTGAGCTTTTTGACTTCTCAATTTCATATCTTTTTCTACATTCGTCGCGCTTTCAACTAAAGCTGAACTTGCTGTATTCACCATATCAGAAGCACTTACTCCAGAAAAAGATGTTGCCGTACTCGAACCAATAGCAAAAAAAGCTTCCGAAAAGACTCTTCTTATGGGTGACATGATATTAAACTCATTGAATATATCTGTTTTGAGAATGTTGCCTAAAGTTTTATTGTAAGCAGCGGCTGTACCCACGAAGAGAGCCTTACCAATGGCTACTAAGGCTAATGATAAATTACTAACCCCTAATCCAATCATGACGGTATCTGGATCAGCATAAACTCCACCACTGTAAGAAATAGCGGCGGTCAACGCAGCAGATATCACGGCAATTTTAATATCTTTACTTGTTGGCTTTTCATATTGATTTTTAGTAATTTCCACGACTTCATTGGCTGTTTGCTGAGGTTGTGATATTTTTTTTAACATATATTTTGCTTTCCACGCCATACCTTGAATTTTACCTTGAGCTTGAGATACAGCTTGTTGCACGAGGATATCTTCTATCCATTGCGGGAATTGAAAAATAGCTACCTTTGTTTTTATATTTTTTTTAGCGTATTCTTCTTCTACTATTTTTTTTACTTCTTCAGCGTCTTCCAATCTAGCCTTAGTAGTCACGATGAACTCTACGTCGCCACCGTATTCCTGGAAAATTTCATACATTGTCCTTCTGATTTCCTTGCCTAACGTAGCACCTACTCTTCTTTCGATAAGCCCTTTCACCGTAATGAGCTTACCTTCTGCATCTCTATACTTCTGCTCAAAAACTAATTCTTTAATTTTTGGTTTAAAGTATGTCGGCACATCCACCGGAGCTTTTACAACTACCGCCTCAGTAGTTTGCTGTTGTAGCGGTGGGCCTTTGAATTTCTGACTGAGCTCAATTAAGGTTTGTACACCTGGCTGTGAATCTGAACGTGTACCATCTGCAGAATATGCAGGAGTGACTTGCATTGGTGAAGTTTGCACCAATGCAAAAATTAAAATTTGTAATAATAAAAATTGCTTCTTCATAACTCTCTTCGAACTCATGTTCTCTTTCTACGGGTATAATCCCATAGCTAGATAGAGCAATCGAAGGGCCGTGCTTATAGCAAAACTGTTAGGTCCCCTCACCTTCTCACATAAAATTATTACAAGAGCTCAGCCGCAATTTGTCCGAACAAAAATTAAAAAACTATTTTTCGACAAAGAAAATTAGAAGAGACGTATTTTGTCCATAATTCGGATTTATAGCCAGTATCCGGACGTCATCTCCTCCAGAATCGTTTAAAGGCCTAAAGAATCAGGCATCCTATGTGCTTATATAGGCTATGGGTACAAAGTTTATCTTACTAAGAGCTATGGCTCTTAGTGCTACCAGAGGAGTTTAAAATGTTAGCAAATTCAATCAAGTTTTTAGCAGTGGGCGCTTCACTTGCAGGTCTAGTGGCTTGCGGTAAAGGTGTGGGCGAAAAGAATAATCTCAAAATCGATGGAACTTATACGCAAGAAGATGTTTCCGTTCAGGGAAAAGACGTTAAGAGTTCGGAAGAGACCTCTAACTTAACGTTGATTTCTATTGATGATAATATCATGACCACTTATAAATTCAGCCAAGATAAAAAAGGCGTTGAAGTCAGCAAGAAAAGATTGATCGTAAAGGGCACAAAAGTTATCGGTACAGAAGATATCGAAAATTTATGTGTTGATCAAAGTGAATTGGGAGTCAAAGCAACAGATATTAAACTTAAAGTTTCAAGTGGCAATCTAACTCTAACTGAATCAGGAACTCAAGCTCAAGAAAAAGGTGCTAATGTTCTTCTAAATACAGATTTGAAAGCCATCAAAAAAGACGAATTCAATTCACTTCTAGAACTAGCTAAAACTACAGATAGAGTATGCTTAGATTCAAGCGGTAATATTGATGTAGAAAAATCTGCGGCTTTAAAAGGTAAAAAAGGTATTGATTCTGCAGAAGCCGAAAAATTAGCCGAAGCTGACGCTGAGAAAGAAGCAAAGGCTGCTCTAGAAGCAGAGGCCGCAGCTGCTGAAGCCGCTCTAAAAGCTGAGGAAGAGAAAAAAACAGAAGAGGGGGATGAAATCTCTGATGAAACCAAAGCTAACATTGCAACTGTATCAAGTGCTGTTACCACAGTAGGAAAAGCAGTAGGAAAAGCATTAAAAGATACAACAAATCTATCGACATCAGCTACTGCTGCAATTCCAGCAACTACTAGCGTAGAAATTTCTCAATAATAATTAAAAGTTTAAAGATAGCGCCGAGAATTCTTGGCGCTATTTAGTCTTAGGATCGAAAGCGTCTCTTAGACCGTCTCCGAATAAATTAAAAGCTAACATCGTTAAAAAGATCGCAATCCCCGGTGAAATAATCAAATGCGGGAATGTTCTCAAAGATCTCCAACCTTCATTCGCAAGTACGCCCCAGCTGCTGTAAGGTGGTTGAAGTCCTAATCCAATAAAGCTTAAGAACGATTCAAACATCACGTTTGCAGGAATCTGGAATGTTAAAGTCACAATGATTGGACCTAAAATATTTGGAAGTATATGTCTCATCACGATGGAAGGACTGCTAATTCCTAGAGATCTTGCCGCCTCGATGTATTGCATTTGTTTGGCCTGAAGAACCTGCCCTCTTACAATCCTTGCCATGCCCATCCAACCGTAGATGGATAGAGCTCCAAAGATGGAGAACAACGCTCTTAATTCTGGATCCTTAAATGTCTCTAAAGATTCGATTGTCACCTTCGCTAAAACTAAAAGTACTAATGCCGGGATAGAATAAAGAATATCCACCAATCTCATCATTAGTGAATCAATCTTGCCGCCGAACCATCCAGAAAATGCTCCATAAACAGTTCCCATAAGAAGCGATACCACCGCCGTGAAAATACCAACTGCTATCGAAATTCTAGATCCAAAAATAAGTCTCGAAAAAATATCTCTCCCGAGGGAATCCGTACCTAGCCAGTTTTGAGCGTTTGGAGATAAAAGAATTCTTTCTACATTTTGCACATCGAAAGCATAGGGAGCAAGAAACTGCGCAAACATCGCAACACCAATAACAAAAAGAATAAAGTAAGCAGATATGACTGCCGCCTTATTTTTCTTGAGTCTTTTGTAGCTCTCATCCCAAAGACTGTTGTGTCTTGGAGACGCAGCTGTTGTTGCGCTCGGTACTGATGTTATCATTGTTTGTGTCTTAATCTCTATCCTTGTTCCCATTTTTCCCTCTCAGTGGCTTTTTATCAAGCCTTTACGCGAAACTTCACCTGTTTTATCAGATCAAGCTGCAAGCTTGATCCTTGGATCCACAATCGCGTAGAAAATATCTACAAGTAAGTTCGAAACTACGAGAAGTACGCTGAATAAAAGTGCAACACCCAAAACCAGCGGGTAATCTCTATTCGTCACGCTCAAAATCAAATGTCTTCCCATTCCTGGAACTGCAAAAATGATTTCAATAATGAATGCTCCAGAAATAATGTCCGCAATCAATGGACCAGAGTAAGTTAATACCGGAATCAGTGAGTTTCTTAAAACGTGTTTAAATAATACAACTCTTTCCGCTAAGCCCTTGGCTCTTGCCGTTCTAACAAAGTCTGATCTAATCACATCCAGAACGCTTGAACGAGTTAGACGCGCAATAATTGCGGCCGGTCTTATTCCCAAAGTCACTACCGGAAGAATATAATAAAGCGGTCCTTCCCACAATGCTGGCGGAAGAATTTGAAATTGGAATGAAAATATCAAGATAAAGAGTGAGGCCACCAAGAAACTTGGTAACGTCACCCCACCCATCGCAAGAAACATCGAACCTGTATCCACCCAAGTATTGTGTTTCGAGGCGGCAATCACTCCCAACGGAATTCCGATCAAGTAACTCAAGATCAAAGCATATACGCCCAACTGCAATGACACCGGAAACGTATCCGAGATGATCGAGGAAACGGGTCTACCTAGATATTTATATGACTCACCCAAGTCCCCTTTTAAAAGGTTTCCTAAGTAATGAGTATATTGTTCCAGAAGAGGTGCATCGAGTTTGTATTTTGCTGCGATATTGGCCATCACTTCAGCCGGCAATGCTCTCTCTGAGTCAAAGGGCCCACCCGGCATTAATCTCAATAATAAAAACACCAAGGTCACGATCACGAGTAATGTCACTCCCGCTTCCATAAATCTTTTGATCAAATACGGAAGAAGATGTTGCTTGATCACCAAGAAAATCATACCCGCAAACAATAAAGCGCCAATGGTAGACCATAGGATCGTCGTTAACATTCCGTCAACGCCGATCACACTCACCACAAAACCCGTTGCGAGTAAAATTCCCATGACAATCTTATAGATGTCTAGAATATGGTTTTTAGAAAAAGCTGAAAATTTATCGCCCATTATTTTACCATTACACTTTTATAATCTTTTTCGTCGAGTGGGTTTAATTTAAATCCGCTAACACGACTGTTAATCAAATATTGTCTAATGCTGTAGTAAAGAGGAACTGCGGCAACATCTTCTTCTAAGACAAGTTTTTGCGCCTCTTTGTAATATTCTTTTCTCTTATCGGAGTTCAATTCAGAAACACCTTTGGCGATTAGGCTGTCATACTTTTCATTCTTCCAACCTGTGTGGTTGTTTGCTGAAGTACTTGTTAAAAGATTTAAGAAATTATCTGGATCTGGGTAATCTGCAACCCAACCCATTCTGAAAATGCTGTAACCTTTTTTGCTCTTAAGCTTTGAAAGATACACTTTCCATTCTTCGTTTAGGATTTCGATATTGATCCCAAGATTACGCTTGAGTTGCGCTTGAACGTTCTCTGCCACCTTCTTGTGGTTTTCATTGGTGTTAAAAGTAATCGTAATTTTAGGAACTTTAGTTGCGTCAGCATAGCCGGCTTTAGCCATATGTTCTTTTGCTTTTGCTGGATCAAATTTGATTCCCATTTCTTCTTCGTGGCCCATCATTCCTTTTGGCACCCATGAAGTTGCGGTCACGTCATCTTGACCCAATACTTTTGTGATTTCTTTTTTATCAATGGCCATTGCAACTGCTTTTCTAAAATCTAAATTATCGAAAGGTTTTTGCTTGGTATTGAAACCATAGTAATAAACGATAAGACCGTTTTGTTTTTGGTATTCTGGACGTTGCTTAAGAACGCTCACATCATTTGATGGAAGCTCCGGAATCACATCGATCTCACCTGCATCAAAGGCATTGATTGCAGAAGACTGCTCTGTGATCATTCTTCCCAATACATATTTCGTTTTTGCCTTTTCTCCAAAGTAAGCATCGTTTCTCTCTAAAAGAATGGCTTCGTCATGTTCCCACTTCATGAGCTTGTAGGCTCCCAATGTCACCATGTTTCCAGCTTCTGTCCACTTGTCTCCGTGTTTTTCGATCAAATCTTTTCTTACTGGATAAGTTGAGTGATGCACGAGAAGAGAAGGGAAAAAACTCATCGGAGATTCCAATTGAACTTCTATTTTGTGTTTCCCCACCGTTTTGATTCCAACTTGGGAGAAGTCTTTGATTTTTCCTTCGTTGTAGGCTTTTGCGTTTTTTACGTTATAAAGGAAGTAAGAATATTCTGCGGCAGTTTTAGGATTTAAAAGTCTTTCCCAACCATCTACAACTTGTTGAGCATCGAATTCTACACCGTCAGTCCACTTTACATCTGTTCTTAATTCGAAGGTCCATTTTTGTACGGCTTTATCCGATTCCCATTTTGTTGCTAGTGCAGGCAATGCTTTTAACTCAGGATCAGCCAAGTCGAATTGAACCAAACCTTCCATGATGTTGCCTTGAACCTCTGAAGAAGTCGTGTCTGTAGATTTATTCCAATCCAATGAAGGCGGCTCTGTTTGTAAATTTACTATGAGAGTTTCAGATTTTTTTACACCAAATTTTAGTGTTTTATCTGATGATGTTTTTGTACAGCTCGTTGTGAAAATTAAAGCCGTTAAGCTCAATGTGTAGAAACTTGATTTCAGTAGTAAATTCATTCTGATTCCCCCTTGAATAATTTCTTAAAAAGTCTTCTCTGACGTCGCCAAAGTGTCAAAACTTTAAGTCGTATTTATTTAGCCTATAACCTAATGAGTCAAGAGCCTTAGAGTCAAGAATGACATCACTCTAAAGGTGCAGTGTCATAGTGACCCTTAAAACCAATGCCCGATATGGCTAAATAGAATATAGGCAAAGTCTATGCCTGATAGATTTTGGACAAAGTGACGCTGTTTATCTGAGATAGATTTTATATCCTAGAATCAGATACTTATTCTTAGAAAAGCCCGAAGTAGTATTTAAAGTGCAAAAAAGCTGCAAGGTTCTGGAATTTTTGATCCTGATTCATCCCTGTTTCGCTCTTTTCAATGGTTCCATATTCACCCAAAAGAGTGAATCCCAACTCCGCCGTATCAAAACTTGAAGAGTATTCAACGTAAGCACTGATTGTCTTAAAACTTTGTTTAGATTCCGTCGTAAAAGTACCTTGAGATTTGTGATTCACTTTCATGAAGTTATAATCCACTCCGAAAGTCAGCGGTGCAGCTCTATACATAAATCCAACACCAGGTCCATAAAATGTTGCTTCTTGGGTCTGAGTTGAATCATTTGAAGTATTGTCCATCACACTGAACTTGTAATTTGCCGTGATCAGGAGATTACTCGCTTCTCCATTGTAGATAGAGTATCCATAGAGACCGCGCAAAGCAATTCCTGAATATTCTGCGTCGGTTGGATTTTTAATGATTGCAAATCCGTAACCCATTTGTGCCTCAAACATACTGCTGATATCACTAGATTGCGCTCTCGATTCTAAACTCAAAAAAAGAATAACGAAAAGACTTAGTAATTTCATTCGCCACCAACAACAACTATATCCGTAACACTGCCAGTGTATGCATTTCTAATGAATGAGCTTGTCGTTACAACTTGTCCTGAAGTACTGATTCTCTCGATAGTGTCCGTTCCATCACTGGCAACTAAGATAGTTCCATCTGGCATCTCCGCCATTGCAGTAGGTGTTGAGATGATTGATAGGTTAGTATTCCAAACAACTGCCGCAGCTCCAGTTACAGCACCAGTGAATCTCAATACTCTACTGTTTGCTGTAAGATTGGTTGCAACGTATGTGTTGCCATCCGAGTGGGTCAACATCGCTACAGGATCAAAAGCTCCCGAACCATTATTTATCGAAACACAAGTCGCTGTTGTACCAGAGATATTGTACACGTTCACTATGTCATTTCCGGTATTTGTTACCGCAAGATTTCCATTAGATAAAATTGCTAATTTTCTTGGAGTATTGAGCGTACACGTGGCCAATCCTGTCGTTGTTGTATTTATGTAAGGAGTTGCACTAGAATTATATCGAACTCCGTTTTTATCAAAACGCTCAATAGTATTTCCTTCGATAACAAAAAAACTTCCATCTGGAGCTTTTTCCACATCAAAGATCACTCCATTAAAGTTTGTATCCGATGCAAATAATGATCTTTCTCCGAACACATTCACTTTATCAAGGCGATCTACGCTTTCTAAAGAAACTACAAAGTTAAAAATATCTAATATAGCTATACCGCGAATTGGAGCACCGATGTTTGTGTAATCTACAACAACACCCAGAAAGCTTCCATTCTCATCATACATTGTGACTGTGTAAGAAACTGGCGCTGTCGTATTGGAATTTACTACCAATATCTTATAACCATTCAAACCTAAGGCCGCGTGATTGAATCCTGGATTTTTAGCACAAGAAATCACAATTACCGTTATACAAAACACCAAACCCAAAGTTGTAAATTTATTTAATCCCATATTAAGATTTTCGGATATGTTTAGGATTTGTTAAGACCTGGTTAAGCCAAGATTAAGAAATAGTTAATTCCTAGACTAGTCTTTAATCTTCAGTTTTATTACCTAAAGAGGTTCCCAAGTTTCCTTCGTAGGAATTGGGCCATTGAGAGTGACATTGGCTGGTTGAGCCAGCCATTGAATAGATTTCTTTTTGATTTCTTCGGGATAATATACCGACCCATAAACATAATAACTTCTTAAAACTTTTTTCGCATAACCACGAGTTTGGCTGTAAGGAATATGCTCGATAAATTCATCTAGAGGAAGATTTCCAAAGTTTTTTACCCACGCGTGAACTCTGTGTGGGCCAGCATTGTATCCTGCGGCGACCAGCGGTAAATGGCCATCAAACATTTTTGATAACCGCTGAAGGTATTTTGCCCCTACCCTCACATTGACGTCTGGATCAAACAACTGTGAAGTTTTAAAAGCATCCATCTCCATCATCTCTGCCATTTTAGAAGCGGTAAGAGGCATCACTTGCATAAGTCCCATTGCTCCCACACTGGATTTCACCTGGGGCCTAAAGAAGCTTTCTGTTCTCATGATTCCCCAAATAAGAGATTCAGAGATTCCAAACTGTTCTGCGGACTTTGTCACAAATTTTTCGTAAGCTTGCGGAAAGGCTTTTTTCCAACCAGGATTTGATGCATTTAAGCCTTTTCTTCTTTCATTTTCATAATAAACTTCTGCAATATAGGCAGATCTTGAGAATGTATTTCCGATTTCATACTTCTCAATTAGAGTTTGGAGGTAAGTTTTATTTCTCGTTCTGGCCTCTAGGAATTGCAATTCCTTGTTCGACCATTCATCAAAACCCAAAGCTCGTAGAGTTTCTGCCCTCTGGAAAATCGCAAGAAGCCTTGGATCTTTTAGAGTTGAAAAAATATTATCGCCCTCTTCGGTAGCTTCGACGGGAGCTTCCGGCGGAGCTTCTACAACTGTATCGCTTTCTTCTTCTTTTTCTTCCGTAGTTTCGGAGGTCTCTTCTCCATCTTCTGCTGATTCAGAGATGCCTTCTTCTTTCACGTCAGCTAAAATCTCTTCATCCGTCTCAAGCGAAGGAGTTTGTGATCCTATAGCCGGAGAACCCGCAAGCAAAGTCGGTGATATCAGAGAGAGTGGAGATAAATTCACTGGCTGAATCTTTTTGTCCGAACTGGCCATCTTTCTACTTAGATCAAGTGGTTGAAGATTTGCCAACCTCGCCTTTGCCGCCAAAGCGTAATAGCTCACGGATGGATCTTCTGCAATTTTCTCTAGAGCTTTTCTTGCCACTGCAACTTGGCCCATTTTTAATAAGCATATATTTTTCCAGTAAGTGATTCTAGCTGTATCAAAAGCTAAATTTCTCATTTTGCGTGAGAATCTTTGTTTTGAAAATTGATCCAGCATTACGTAGGCACCTTTGTAATCACCTTTTAAGTATTTAACCCAAGCGATGTACCAAGAAGCAGCCGCACCGTTTTTCCCACCGTATTTTTTTCTGTACGTATCAAATCGGGCAAGCGCACCATCATAGTCTTGACTCAGGTAACTGACGAAAGCTGCTTGAAAGAGAGCTTCTCTTCCCACGGAGGATTTAGGTTTCATTTGATGAGCCTTGAGATACGCAGAGATCGCAAGGGCGCTGTCATTCTTGCGGGCCGCAGCCTTTGCTAAAAGCATCAGGTACGCGATATCGCCTTTTCTCTCCTCATGGTATGGAAGAAGGATTTTGAGCGCCTCGTCCACATCTCCATCGTCGGTCAAAAATCTTGCGTAGATCACATCTACATAATATTTTGTGAGGTCATTTGTTTTTTCGTAAAGAGATCTGATTTCTTTTTTTGCTCTCTCCGAA
This sequence comes from Bdellovibrionota bacterium, assembly GCA_040386775.1. Taxonomy (NCBI): domain Bacteria; kingdom Pseudomonadati; phylum Bdellovibrionota; species Bdellovibrionota bacterium. Next base: position 33,794 of record JAZKEU010000006.1, read on the forward strand.
TCACCAGCATACTGAAGATTTCTGATTCTTTGCTTTTGTTCATTGAGCGATGCCAAGCAGCCTGGCTTCAAACCATCTACGGTTGCATTTTTAAGATCAAGCCCCCACTCTATAGTCAGCTCGTGAGCTGGGTACTTTGCATAGAGCTTTCTGACGTGCTTACACGCTTGAAAGATATTTTTTTGTTGGATATTTACTTTTGCTAAATTCCAAAGAACGAAGGGATATTTTTCGGTATTTCTAACTTTCCTCTCTAGCAGTCTGAAGTGTTGGTCTGCTGCACGATAATTTTTTTGCTCAACGGCGATTTCACCCATTCTAAAGAGCGCGCTGTATTGCCTAGGGGAAGTTTGCTTTGAAGACGAAACAAGATTGAACTCTTTATAAGCCTCAGAGAATTTTTGCTGCTTAGAATACGAAAGCCCAATGAAATAATGTGCGTAATCTTCGAGTAAGAAATTATTTGCCTTAACACTATTGAGAAGATTTGCGATGGCGTCGTCATACTTACCTTGGTGGTAACTGAGAACACCTTGAGTGAAAAGAAGGATCTGTGCTTTATCATCACCTGCAGGTTGTTTTTTATTATTCTGGATGTTTTTGAGTGCGAACGTGAGAGATTCTTTAGATCCGAGTTCCGTATCATCCCAATCACGACTTGCAAGCGTGTTACTGCTCACTAAAAAAATAATAGCGCCGATTATTGCTAATGGCGTTAACTTTATTCCCCTCATTACCCCTAAATCCCTCTTTAAATTAAACCATGATGTAGATCAGTAGCGTATTATTTTTCGGTCGATTGTCAATTATGCTTCAATATATTGTGAGACACATAAAAATGTTTATGGACTCTGACCTATCTCTAAGGATAACTCAAGGTTATGGCAAAAACGACGTCAAAAAGTAAATCCAGAGTATTTTCGTATGTCAAAGCTGTGGGGCGCAAAGTCCAAAGTGGCAAGGTCGTTGTAATGACTGCGGAGAATGGAATTCGCTTCAAGAAGAGACTGTTGTAAAGCAGGACGATCGTAGAGGTTGGACTATTACTGATAACGATGGACCTACATCCATAGAAGCAAAACGGTTAATCGAAAAAAATATTTCTACCGAAGATTCTGCCAATAGAATGAGCACGAAAATATCAGAATTAGAATCTTAATGAACAGGTTTCTTTTTTTTGAATAGATAAACTACACTGACGAGAACCACAAGTCCTGCTACTGCCAGGAGTAAAAGCTGTGAATGCATTTCGTTTCTTGTATATTCGATGGCTTTCACTTCGGCTTGAGGAAGAGTTTTTAATTTTTGAATGATCTCTTCTGCATACTCTGTTCCTTTTTCAGGAACACTCAAAAGTACAACCCGCTTACCATTTTCATCCATGAAGATGATATTGTGTTTATTGCCAATTTTTCTTTTGATGAGTTCGATAGAATTGAGATCTTTAACTTCGTGAGTTTTCTTGTTGATAAAGAAAATTCTATCCTGCGTTCTCACGCAAGTGATACTGGTTACATCCTTCGCTTCACAGTTGAGATGCTCTTTCATACGAGCAATGAACATGAATATTAGAAAAAGACCTACAAAAAAGAAACTTCCAAATCTTTGCATTTTAGAATTTCTCTCCCTGTCCCAAATATGGGCGTTTAAGTGTCTTCGCTCTTGGCTGGTGTTGCCACTCGTATTTCTTCGTTCACTTCATCGTCAGCAGAAACCATGACTGCTTGACCTTTTTTTAGAGTTGCATAGCCCGGACATTGAGTTGCATCAGCATAAGCTAGATCTTTAATGATTTTCTTAACAATCAAAAGGCATTTGTGTTTAACAGATGTTTGCGCTGTGAATTTACTGCCCACTTTAATTTTAGCTTTGCTATCAAAGTCGAGTTGAATTTCATTTTTAAACAAAGAAATATTTCTGATATTTACAGACAATTGAGCAGAGGTTTGAGATTGAGCAGAGGTTTGAGATTGAGCATGGGCTAGCTCATTGAAAAATAAATTCAAAAGTATAATCAGGGTCAGAGCCTGATAAATTTTAATCATAAAAACCTCTCTAGACTCTGATAGTAGCATTTAAATAGCCGTTATCAATCTAAAAACCAGCAAAAGTATAGAAACCTCTAACAGCAAAGCCCCAAAGATTCGAATCTGCTGTGCCGATTTCAAAATTCACTGTTCTAAAAGCTAGCTCTGCTCCGCAAACTGGCGTGAAGTTAAATCCGGTACCAAATTGCACACCAAATACTGGATCCATATCACCCATATTTTTGTCTTCATAAACAATCATTGGATAATTTAAACCTGCAAAAATATAAAGTGCTTTGATCTGATCAATGTGCAAAGTGGCGTTACCTTCGAGCAAGAAGAATCCAAACTCAGCATTACTACTCTTGATATCTCTGATCGTATCAAGGCCAAACCCCACATTCCAACCAAAACCTCTCTGCAATTGATCTTTGTATCTTACGCCGAGTAAAAATGCCGCTTCCGTTTCTGAATCACCACCGTCTTGATCCAATTCATCTGCAAAGCTATAACCAATAAACGCATCTAGATCGCCCGCTTTTGCATTCATTCCTACTGCTGTGAAAAGCAATAGCATAACTAAAAATATTTTCATAATCGCTCCTTACACTAAGTTCTTTCAATGGTCCTGCTAATAGCCCGGTGCCACTTTTTAAATCTTTCTTTTCTGTCTTTGTCTTTTATTTTTGGTGTAAATTTTTTGTCTTCTTTCCAGATCTGTTGGATTTCTTCCATATCTTTCCATAGACCCACACCAAGCCCTGCGAGATAAGCCGCACCCAAGGATGTGGTTTCGACATTGGAAGGTCTGATAGTTTCTACATTCAAATAATCTGATTGAATTTGCATCAAAAGATTATTTTCCGCAGCTCCACCATCTACTTTTAATTTTTTTAATTTTTTCTTAAGATCTTTTTGCATGGCAATCAACACATCCGAATTCTGCAGCGCCATGGCCTCTAGCGTGGCCCTGGCAATGTGTGCTCTTGTCGTCCCTCGCGTAAGGCCGCAAATTAACCCCCGAGCTTCTGGATCCCAGTAAGGAGCACCAAGACCCGTCAGTGCGGGAACAAATTCTACGCCTCCCGTATCGTCCACTTGTTTTGCAAGCTCTTCCACTTCCGAACTTTTCTCTATGAACTTCAAGTTATCTCTCAGCCATTGAACACTTGCTCCGCAAACAAATACGGAACCTTCAAGCGCATAGGTTAAATTTTTTCCGAGCTTCCAAGCCACCGTGGTCAATAGGCCTGATTTTGAAAGCACCATTTTATTTCCCGTGTTCATAAGCATAAAGCTCCCTGTACCAAAAGTACATTTCGCTTCACCGATACCAAAACAAACTTGCCCAAAAAGTGCAGCCTGTTGGTCTCCGGCCACGCCCGAAACGGGAATTCCATCGGGCAAGAATCCTAGGCCCTTGGTATGAGCCAAAATTCCACTGGATTCTCTGATATCTGGAAGAAGACTTGCATCCACGCCAAATATTTTCAAAAGATCTTTATCCCATTTTCCTTGCCTGATATTCATAAGCTGAGTTCGAGATGCATTACTTGCATCTGTTACATGGGCTTTACCGCCGGACAAATTCCAAATTAAAAATGTATCGATAGTTCCTGCTGCCAATTCTTTCTTTTTGATTTTTGGTTTTAGTGAATTGTTATTGTCGATGATCCATCTGATCTTAGATGCAGAAAAATAAGGATCTATTACTAAACCTGTCTTGGATTTAATTTTAGTTTTATACTTTATTAGCTTTTTGCAAAACTCTGTAGTCCTGCGACACTGCCAAACAATGGCGTTGTATACAGGTTGAGAAGTTTTTCTATCCCATACGATCACAGTTTCGCGCTGGTTTGTGATCCCAATGCCCTTGATTTCACTGGTCGGAATCCTAGACTTTACTAGAACTTCTTTGGTGCAAGATTCCACGGTGCCCCAAATGTCAGAAGGTTTATGCTCTACCCAGCCAGGTTGTGGGTAAATCTGTTCAAAATCTTGATTGGCAGAGAACGCGATTTCACCCAATGAGTTCACTAGACTCACCGTTGTTCCGGTTGTGCCTTGATCGATGGATAGAATGTATGCCATGATTACTCCTAGGACATTAATATAAAGAAGCAGTAAAATTGTATGAGTAACTTGTTTAAAAAATCAAAAGAAAAGCTTCTGGAACTAAAAGATCTTCCGAAGGAGACTCTTCTATACCGAGTCATGCCAAAATTTTTGATGGAGTTGATTAGAAAATATCTCCGCTTAGAGATTGAAGGTTTAGAGCACATCCCTAAAAAAGGAAGAGCACTACTTATCCCCAACCATTCCGGATACTCAGGTTTTGATGCACTACTTTTGGGACATGAGATCTCTCACCGTGCTAAGCGTATTCCCAGAGTTCTCACCCATCGCCTGTGGTTCATCACCGAAAAAACCTCGATTCCTGCACACAAACTAGGTTTTTTTGAAGCAACTACAAAAAATGGTTTAGACCTCTTGGGCCGGAACAACCTGGTAGTTCTATTTCCAGAAGGTGAAAAAGGAAATTTTAAGGCGACAAAACATCGTTATCGTCTTCAAGAGTTTAGAAGAGGATTTGTGAGAATGGCTTTACAAACTCAGAGTCCCATTATTCCAGTGCTGATCATTGGCGCCGAAGAAACCCATATCAATCTCAAGCAATTGAAGTTCACAAAATATTTGATCGGCAGCGCCCTGCCATTGCCTTTAAATATTATTCCGCTTCCCGCCAAGTGGAAAATTAAATTCTTAGAGCCTATTCATCTCCCGTTTAAACCAGAAGCTGCCAATGACACAGACCTAGTTCACGAGATTGCGAGCGATATTCAAGATCGTATGCAAGAAGAACTCAATAAAGAGTTAGCCAAAAGAGATTACGTTTTTGTCGATAAGATTTATTAATTCAAAAATGTTATTTTAGACTTTTTGAATTCAGATTCTATTCTCTGCAAAGCATCTTGTGTTTTATATTTAGGATTTAAATCGCCAAACATTTTTTTATAATTATTGATGCGACCTTTTTTCTGAAGGTATTCGCTAAAAGATTTATAGTAATTAAAATCAAACACAAGCCAACGAACAAAAAGATCCAATGCTACTTTTGAGAAAAATAGAAATCTTTTGCATGAATCCAGGTGGAGATCATGAAAAGTGAATTTATTTCTGCGAGAAATATTCCTGATGGTATTTTTCTTATGAGAAGATTGAATGGTCGATGAAGCTTCATGATAGCAAATGGACTTGGGCTCATAAATACAAGTCCAGCCCATTCTCCAAGCTCGCATTCCTAAATCCACATCTTCTCCATAAAAAGGAGAAAAGAGCTCATTGAAGTAATCAATTTTTTCTAATTTTTTTCTATCAATCAGCGCATTCGCTCCAGAGAGAAAAAAGCTTGGAAGATTTTTATCGCCACTTTGAGCATTCAAAGTGGACTTAATTACTCCAAAAAATGATTGCTTAGCATACTTTGCTGAATCGACGACCTGTTGTGAGCGCGGATCCACGATGGTGGTCATCACTCCAAAAACTTCTGCATCATTAAAATATTTCATCTGATGAATGAAATAATCTTCCGTCAACTTAACATCACTATTGAGAGCCAAGACTAAATCTTTGGTTGCCACTTTAAGACCGGAGTTGATGTTTCCAGAAAAGCCCAAGTTCTTTGCATTTTTCACTATAACAATTTCAGGATAATTCTTTTCGAGAAAATCTACGGAATCATCCTTAGATGCATCATCGGCCACGATGACTTCGTAATCTGTTGAACCTAGCTTCTTCAAAGCTTGATAAACGCTTGGTAAATTATCTTTTAACAAAGCCGTTCCGTTATAATTGGGTATGACCACAGAGATAGATTTTTGCATGGATCTGAGTATATGCTAAAAATGCTGCATTTTAGAATAAGAAAATTTAAATTGTTTATTTGGTTTTTTCGACTAATATCAGGCCATGATTTATGACTGTTTTTCATTCTTTAATGAGCTTGATCTCTTAGAATTAAGACTGAATATCCTTAATCCTGTGGTCGACCGCTTTGTGATTTCTGAAGCGACAAGAACTCACCAGAAAAAAGAAAAACCTTTATTTTTTGAACAAAATAAAGAGCGCTTTAAGCCTTTTTTGCATAAAATCGACCACATCATCGTTGATACATACCCTACGTTTTGGAATTCAGGACGTCCCAAGATCAGATCTTGGCACTATGAAAAAAACCAAAGAGAACAAATTATGAAGGGTTTAAAGCAATGTAAGCCCGACGACATGATCATTGTTTCTGATCTAGATGAAATTCCTAATCCCGAATTAGTAAAAAAGCACGCTCACCACGATGGGGACATCGTCTTCGATCAATACATGTTTATGTTTTACGTAAATATGATTTCTACAAGCAAAAAAACCAAAGAATTTGATCTTTGGAACGGCACTGTGATGACAAAGTTTAAAAATGTAGAAACTCTCAACAAGGTGAGAATGAAGAGAGATAGTAAGAATATGGATGCCCTTAGACTTCCATATTCTGGTTGGCATTTTACTTATATGGGTGGAGTGGATAAAATCATTACAAAGTTAGAATCGTTTGCTCACACTGAGTTCAATTACGATGAATTCAAATCTAAAGACAGAATCCAAGAAATCATCAATAAAGGCGGAGATCTTTTCAATCCTGAGGTGACAAATTCAATATTAAAAGATGAATCGATTCTGCCTGAGTATCTTTTAAAAAATAAAAAAAATTATCCACAACTTTTCGCTTAAGACACAAATCTTAAAACATTCTTTTCGCATACTGCTTTAAGTAAAGGCCATACTTAGATGATGGATAGCCCTCAGCAATCTTCACAAATTGTTCTTTATTGATAAAACCTCTGAGCAATGCGATTTCTTCAAGACATGCGATTTTTAGACCCTGCCTTTCTTCAATCGTTTGAACAAACTGCGAAGAACTCAAAAGAGATTCACAAGTTCCTGTGTCCAACCAAGCAATCCCACGACCAAAAAGTTCTACTTTTAGTTTTTGATCATCTAAGTAACCACGGTTTAAATCTGTGATTTCAAGCTCTCCTCTTTTTGAAGGTTTTAAATTTCTCGCTCTTTGGCAAACTGTCTTATCATAGAAATACAATCCCGTGACCGCCCAGTTGGATTTTGGATTTTGAGGTTTTTCTTCGATGCTCAAAACTTTTCCTGATTTATCAAAATCCACAACGCCGTATCTTTCTGGATCACTCACTTGATAACCAAAAACAATAGCCCCATCGGTCACCTGATAAGCCTTCTCAACTTGAATCGGCATATCGTGTCCGTAGAAGATATTATCCCCAAGAATTAAGCATGATGGTGAATTGTTAATGAATTTTTCCGCAATAATAAAAGCCTGCGCGATACCTTCGGGCTTTGCTTGAACTTCATAGCTGATCGAAATTCCAAATTGGCTACCATCTTGTAATAAACTTTGAATGAGAGGAATATCTCTTGGAGTGCTAATGATCAAAATATCTTTAATGCCGGCGAGCATGAGAGTTGAAAGTGGATAATAAATTGTAGGCTTATCGTACACGGGCAAAAGTTGCTTTGAAATAGCAAGCGTGGCTGGATACAAACGCGTCCCACTACCACCTGCCAAAATAATGCCTTTCATAAGTGCTCCTTAAATAAAGCTTCATATAAACCAAAAACTTTCAGAAATTTCATGCTTTAAAGTAGATAATGCGTTGGATTATTAAAAATTCAGACTATTTATCCTAATTACTGACCGTCACAATTATCGACACAATCATTACCAATGGTTTGAACCAAATCGCTCCAAGCCTGAATAAGAAATCCTGCTTCAGATTTATCTCGATGAATCACGCCTTTAAGGATAGCAGCAGCAATGCCCACGACGATCACCATAAGCAAAATATATTCGATAATAACTTGTCCGCCCTGACGCTTGAATCTCAATGGAATGTCTTCTCTCTTATTTTTTGAATGATTGTTTTACGTAATCAATAATGTCGTCGCGAGTTTTATCAGAAATTGGTCCTTGTACCCCAATCACGCAATCTTGCTCCATCTTGGCCACAGCAAAGTCACGATCCTGATCAAAGGATTGTTGGAATGATTCTTTATTTGGATAAATCATAACAAAGAGCGTGGAGTTCTTAGGTAGACTGTCACGAATGTGTGAGACGCTCTCATCTAATTGCTCTAGAGGTTTTTCAGCTTGCTGTTCTTGATCGGATTTTTCTTGGCCTGACTTTTCTTGAAAGACCTTAGACTGAAGTGAGAAGTAAACCTTTAGTGCTTCCGGCTCCTGAGCTTGAGAAAAGTAAACTCTCAATGGCCCATCAAAAATTGCAGTATTAAATGTTGGACTAAAAAACTTAGACTGTAGAATTCTGGTCGTAGCATTTTCTAGCGAATAATTTTCCGCCAAAAAATGTCCTTCTGAAAATCCTTCTAATGATGTGTTCCCCAAAGTTGCCCCCTCATTGATGTAATTCCCCTAATTGCTCACACAGGTGTATTAAATTAGAGGTTTGAGGAAAAAGGCAAAGAATTTTTTAATTTTTTTTAGTCTTTAGAAAAGGTCCAGTGGTCTAGCTCCACGAACCACACAATCCACCGAATTGAAACCCACCTGATAGAACAAATCCTTCCATGAAGAATTCAGCACAACAAAATCGGCAATTTTTCCAACTTCTAGCGAACCCAGTTCATTCTGTAATCCAAGTGCATAACTAGGATTCACTGTCCAAGCAGCAATAACCTCACTCAAAGTCATCTTCATTTCTTTTCGTGCGAGCAAACCTACAAATTGTATATCTTGTGTGGGACTTGTCCCCGGATTGTAATCTGTCGAAAGCGCTACTCTTGCTCCTTGATCAATCAATTGGCGCGCAGGGGGATAAGGTACGCTTATGTAGTAATCTGCGGTTGGGATAAATACACAGGTAGTGTCCGACTCAGCAAGCACTGTCATATCTTGAGTATTCAAATAATTTAAATGATCACACGATAATGCCCCCATCTTTACAGAAAAGCGTGCGCCCTCCGATGGATTCAACTGATTGGTGTGAGAAACTATATCAAATCCTAATTTTTTAGCAGCATCGAAATACTTTTGTGCCTGGTCAATTGTGAAGTAGTTTTTTTCAATAAAGATATCTGCGCGATTTGCATACTTTTTGATTTTCTTAAGATCAGAAACAATTTGATCCATGTACTCATCTAAAGAATTCATTTCCCTCGGCTTTGCATGAGGTCCTAAATAAGTAGGGATAGCTCTCACTGATTTAATTTTATTTACGACCTTGAGAATTTTTTCTTCGGTTTTTAAATTTAAACCGTAACCACTTTTCATTTCTACCGTAGTCACACCTTGATTCAAAAAATTTTGAGCACGCTCTTCAGAGATTTTTAAAAGTCCTTTTTCTGAAAGCTTTCTCGTATTTTCCACAGTGTTGACAATTCCACCACCGGCTGCCGCAATATCCTGATAGGTTTTTCCTTGAAACTTCATTTCAAAGTCGTTTCCGCGATTTCCACCATAAACTAAATGCGTGTGACACTCTATAAAACCCGGGAGAACAGTTTTGCCCTTTAGATCTATGACTTTTATTTTTTTATATTCTTTGGGAATCTTTGCGGTTGACCCAATCCAAACAATTTTATCTTTTTTGGTCACAATCGACGCATTCTTGATGATGGAGAGATCGTTTTCAGAAATACGACGGCCTTGCTTTTTAGCAGCACCTTCTAAGGTTAAACATTCATTTATATTTTTAAAAACCTTAAGCATAATCGTCTATTCACCATGGTTATAATCATTATTGTATTTAAAATTTTTGAAGGTCAAATACTATCCACTCTTTATCCTCTCAAAGCACAAGTGATTACATATAGTTACCTATTTTTAGTATGCACTCAGGATGATTGACACTTTGGACTGATATGTTAATAATGCGCTCTTAAAAACAGGATATGCATGGAAAAACTTTCGATTTATGGTGGAACTGGATTTGTAGGCTCTGAGTTCTGCAAACAGACAAAAAGATCTATTGAATTGATCCCAAGAAATTCACGAACTCCTGTATCAAAAGAGATTCTTTATTTTATCAGCACAACTCACAACTATCATATCTTTGATGATATTCAAAAAGACGTAGATACAAATCTTAAAGTTATGCTAGACGTTTTAGATAAAATCAGAGAAGAGGGCTACACATTCAATTTTATTTCCTCTTGGTTTGTCTATGGCGATACAACTCTGCCAGCGAAAGAATCAAACGATTGTAAGCCCAAAGGATTCTATTCCATCACCAAAAGAGCTGCAGAACAGATGCTGATTAGCTTTTGTGAAACCTATAAACTCAATTACAGAATTCTTCGTCTTTGCAATGTTTACGGGCCAGGAGATGCCGGAGTATCTAAAAAGAAAAACGCACTTCAGTACATGATCAATCAGATGAAAGCTCATCAACCGGTGGACCTGTACGATAATGGTCAGTTCTACAGAGATTATATGCACGTGTCTGATGTTGCTCGTGCTATTGATCTTGTCGTAGAGAAAGGCCCTCTCAATTCTGTTATAAATATTGGTTCTGGAGAGCGAATTTTATTTAAAGACATCTTTGATAAGGCGCGCAAAATTACTAATTCTAAGTCTGAAGTGACAAATATTTCTCCACCGCATTTCCATACTGTAGTTCAGGTAAAAAACTTTTATATGGATTGCTCAAAACTTAAAAATATGGGATTTAAACCTCTTATATCCATTGAACAAGGAATAGAAAAACTATGTCTATAAAAGAAAAAATATCAGCATTTATGACTTCTTTGAAAAAAGATCATCAATTGATGCCGTACACATACAATATTCGCAACCGTGAGTTCGAAGCAGGTAAAGACACAGTTTATTATTCTGGCCCAGTTTGGGATGATGCCGAAGTTGTAGCAGCCATCGAAACACTTCTTACTGGCAAATGGTTAGCTTCTGGCGAGAACGTGGCAAAATTTGAAATCGCTTTTTCTAGAAAGTACGGTTTTGGTGCTTCTCTCATGGTCAATTCTGGAAGTTCTGCAAACCTTGTCATGATCTCCGCATTAAAAGCATATTTTAATTGGAAAGACACCGATGAGATTATCGTTTCCACCGTTGGATTTCCAACCACCGTTGCGCCGCTAATTCAAAATCAACTTGTCGCAAAATTTGTCGACATCACTATGGATGATCTCAATTTTGATCTCAAGGAAGTTGAAAAAGCTATCACTCCAAATACTAAAGCCATTTTCATTTCTCCTGTTCTTGGAAATGCGCCAGATATGGATAAGCTCGTTGAAATTTCAAAAAAGCACGACGTCATGCTGGTGCTTGACGGTTGTGATAGTTTAGGAAGCAAGTGGGATGGTAAAGAACTTTCAGATTATGCTTTCACAACTTCTTGTTCCTTTTATCCCGCACATCACATCACAACGGGTGAAGGCGGCATGGTTTCTTCTTTCAATAAAGAATTCATTAAGCTTGCGAGAAAATTTGCCTGGTGGGGCCGTGATTGCTACTGCATCGGTTCGGCAAATTTATTAAAGAATGGATCTTGCAATAAAAGATTTGATACTTGGCTCGAAGGAAATTCTGCGGTTATAGATCACAAATATTTATTTAGCCAAATTGGCTACAACTTAAAACCTTTAGATCTCCAAGGTTCCATTGGACTCGTGCAGATGGAAAAGATGGATATGATTCACGAGAAGCGTCGTGAAATGAAAAATAAAATTGCCGGAATGTTTGAAAAGCATATTCCTGGAATTAAAATTCCTCAAGAACTTTCAAAAGCAGAGACCAGCTGGTTTGGAGTTCCAGTGATTTGCGAAACCGCAGAATTAAAAACAAAACTAGTAAAGCATTTAGAAGATAAAAAAATTCAAACTAGAAATTATTTTGCCGGAAATATTTTGCAACATCCAGGATACAAACACCTTGATGATGCAAGTAAATATCCAAATGCCAATAAAGTTTTAGAACAAGTTTTCTTTGTAGGCTGTCACCCTACATATGATCAATCCACTTTGAATTACATCGAACAATCATTAAAAGAATTTAAGGCTTAATTACCATATCAGATTGAGGCCGCGCTCTTCCGCATTTTTTTGCGCGTCTTCATACCCAGCATCAAGATGTCGGTAAAGCCCCATACCTGGATCGATTGTTAAAACTCGCTTCAAGCGCTTGTCTGCCTCGGGAGTTCCATCGGCCACGATCACTTGACCGGAGTGCAGAGAGTAACCCATGCCAACGCCCCCGCCATGATGAAAGCTTACCCATGTTGCGCCGCCCGCAATGTTAGAAAAGGCATTGAGCAGCGGCCAGTCGGCCACGGCATCTGATCCATCCTTCATCGCTTCAGTTTCTCTATTAGGCGATGCCACAGAACCACAGTCCAAGTGATCTCTACCGATAACAATTGGTGCCGAAACTTTTCCGGTTCTCACGAGCTCATTGAATTTCAATCCAGCTAAAGCTCTCTCACCATATTCCAACCAGCAGATTCTTGCGGGCAAGCCTTGAAATTTAATTCTCTCTTTAGCCATGTCCAGCCAATTGATAAGTGCTTTTTTGTGCGGAAATAATTCTCTGATGGCATTATCAGTCACTTCAATATCCTTGGGATCACCAGAGAGCGCCACCCAACGGAACGGACCCGAACCTTTGCAAAAAAGTGGACGAATATATTCTGGAACAAATCCTGGTATATCAAAGGCGTTTTTAACGCCGCCCTTTTCGGCCATTGCACGGATATTGTTTCCGTAATCAAAAGTGATTGCGCCACGCTTTTTCATTTCGAGCATGCCTTCTACGTGACGAGCAATACTTGAAATGGATTTTTCTAAATAAGTTTTAGGATCAGAGGCTCTCAATTCCGCAGCTTTTTCTAAGCTGAGACCCGCCGGAATATAACCAATGAGTGGATCATGCGCTGAAGTTTGGTCAGTCAAAAGATCTGGAATAAAATTTCTTTTGATCAGTTCATGAATCACTTCACTCATATTGCCCTTGAGCGCAATACTGACTGCTTTCTTCTCTTTCTTGTATTTCTCTACTCTCCGAATGGCGTCATCGATATCGGTAGCAAGTTCATCGACGTATTTTGTGTCTAATCTTTTTTGAATTCTCGTTTCATCTACTTCCACACCAAGCACCACAGCTCCTGCAAAAACTCCGGCCAGAGGTTGTGCGCCGCCCATACCACCGAGACCTGCCGTCAAAAGCACACGACCTTTAAGATCTCCACCAAAATGTTTTCTACCCGCCTCCACAAATGTCTCATAAGTTCCTTGTACGATCCCTTGACTGCCGATATAGATCCAAGAACCCGCCGTCATTTGACCGTACATCATCAAACCTTTTTTATCGAGCTCGTTGAAATGTTCCCAAGTGGCCCAATTCGGCACGAGGTTTGAGTTTGCGAGAAGAACTCTCGGGGCGTCTTCATGAGTTTCGAAAACTCCCACCGGTTTTCCCGACTGAATTAAAAGTGTTTGGTTATTTTCTAATTTTTTTAAAGACTCTAATATTTTATCAAAGCATTCCCAATTTCTCGCGGCTTTGCCGATTCCCCCGTAAACGATAAGATCTTCCGGGCGTTCTGCTACACTGGGATCAAGATTATTTTGAATCATGCGGTAGGCAGCTTCCTGAAGCCAACCTTTGCAGGATAATTTGGTGCCCGTAGGCGCTCTGACAACACGTGATTTTGAAGACATAGATACCTCTTAAAGTACCTACAGAACTAACACCAACAGCGCCCCAACGCCACCAAAAGGTGTGAGGCATTTTTTAATTATGCAGTTGGTACATGCATAGCAACACCGCCAGGCGGTGTTGCTTCGTGGCATGAATATTATTTTAATTCACAGCCAATATCAAAATTTTGTTTTGCGATTTCCGCAGCAATTCTTTGATTTACCTGGTCTGAGTTCTGAATACTTGATTTGTATGTGTATTCTACCGAAGCCAATACTCCAAGTTTGCCATCGTTACGCTTGACCACTCCAATTGTCTTTGTAACTTCAGTATCTGAGTTGAGTGAGCTTTCCGATGAAACCAATCCAGACATATCTGACTGATCAACGGAGCTTGTCTCGACAGTATCAACAGAAATTGCGCTAGCTCCTTTTGACGAAGTTAAAGACAATACTAGGCGATTTCCCACAATTTCCAATTTACAGCTAGAGTTTGAAATTTGCTTGCCCGTGTTTATATCTACTGCAACGATTCCTTTGAACGTACGCAAATTACTGTGTTGCACCGTAGTCTCAATAGCTTGATTTTCTTGCAGTAGAGACAAGTATTTGTCTACGTTTGATTCCACAGCAAAACTCGCAGAAGCTACAAGAGAAATTGCAGCAAAAAATATTACTTTCATAAAAAACTCCTATTTCGTTATTATTGATAAAAACTATCAGGCAAAATATAAGCAATTCTCAGCCCAAAGGTCTAAGTATTTAATAACATAGAAATATTTTATAAAATGAATATGCAAAAAGGATTAAACCCAATAGAAGTATTCTAATAGTGTTGGTGTTATAAACAAAGTAACAAATATTGTCTCATAGAAATATTTATTCTAAGCGATCTTTCTAATCTGATTGAGCTTGCCTTCAGCCTGGTTCAATCTGTCTCTTAAGGCATCGTTTTCGCTCTTGAGCTCAAAGACTTTCTTCTTCAGGGTTTCCATGTCTTTCGCTTCATGAACCGATAAAACATCCACTTGAGTTGTTTTTACCGCTCCACTGCCAAAGTTCCCTGACAGAAGTTGATCTTCAAACTCTGAGTTTACGACCAACGCTGGATCGATTTTTTCTAAGTACAGAAACCCATCCAAAATCATTTTGCGCACTTGATTTAAAACTTGCACAAATGCTGTTGAGATCTCTGCAGGAGTTGGCTTTCTTTCAGCCATATCTTCTTCGATTTTTCTTTTTTTAGAATGGTTTAAGGTTCTAGTGATTTTTTCTTTCATCTCTGGCTCTACACCCAGAATCGTAAGAGAAATTGTCATATCATTGAGCGTCCCTATGATTTCGGCTACCGTATTGTCATCCCAAGAAAAAATTCTTTTCATAGATAACATCTTAGCTTTCACAGCTTCGGCCCAGCTCATGTCTTCGTCTTCAATCATCTTTAGGAATTTTTCTTGTTTCTGTGTCCCACACGTTTCCATGAGAATTAACAACTGGATAAAACCGCCTTTTTTCTTATAACGATCAATCATACTCATATTCTTCCCTTTCGAAAAATAAACCCTTCAGAAAATATCCGTTCACTAAACTTTTCGGTCTTTGCTAAGAAGAATTTTAAGAAAACTGACTTATGTTTCAATATGATAATTTGAGGTCCTTTTATGGCATCGACTAGGTGATTCTTACATGATTTTAAGGGGCAATTTACAATAGATTGCAGATGGCTTGGTATCCTCTTTGCTAAATACAACTTCGCTATGAAGGTGTGGTTTTTATTAGTAATAACAATTCTATCTGTTTCTATAGAAACTTGGGCTCAAAACTCGCCTAAAGCTACCTATTTAGGTCATAGAATTGACCTCATTTCGGAAGCCTACTTGGGACTTCCTTATCTGATTGACCCCCTCGGAGAAAACAAAGGCTACGACAAAGATCCGCTCTATCGCTTTGATGGGTTTGATTGCACAACTTATGTAGAAACCGTGATCGCCGAAGCTCTCGCCACTAGCGAAGAAAATTTTAAAGAAAATATGAATGAAATTCGCTATAGAAATGCAAAGGTCGATTTCGTCACCAGAAATCATTTCACCAATATCGACTGGATCCAAAACAATCGAAGAAATGGAATTCTTTTCGATGCCACCAAAATACTTTTCAAAAATCATTATAAAGTTTCAGAGACGATCATTAATAAATCTGCGTGGTTCAAGATGGTCCACAAAATGGATTATAAATCTCGACTTAAAATTTCAAAACTAGCCTACCTTCCTCTCGCGGAAGTAACACCAGAACTACTTTCCAAAATCAAATCCGGATCTATCATAAATATTGTAAGACCAAACTGGCTTCCTAAAGATAAAGATGGAATAAATAAAACTGGAACTGAACTTGATATTTCTCATCAAGGATTTGCCATTTGGAAAAACGACGGAATTCTGTATTACAGAAATGCGAGCTCAAGCGCAAAGAAAGTCACGGAAGAACCACTTCTGGGCTATCTCGAAAGAATGAAATCCATCAAATCTATCGGCGGCATTAACGTGCTTGAAGTTAGACGTTAGAATTCTAACGTCGGCATGACACCCATCAAAGAATTGTCCGCAATCAAATTTCTAATCGCTTTAATGTCTAAAGCAAAAATACGATCTTTTTCTGCATACGGAACTTTGGTTCTAATCAAATCATAGGCTGCTTTCACGGTACCTGCGGGTTGTAATGGCTTTAACAAATCCAAAGCTTGAGTTGCGCTCAATAATTCCATAGCCAAAACGTTTTCCGCATTGTCCACAATCTTACTAAATTTTCTAGCAGCAATGGTTCCCATGGAAACATGATCTTCTTTGTCTGCGGACGTGGGAATGCTGTCCACCGATGCGGGATGAGACAAAATTTTATTTTCACTTACTAGTGAAGCTGCAGCCACTTGTACTATCATGTGACCAGAATTCAATCCTGAATCCTTTGTTAAGAAAGCCGGAAGCCCACTCATAGAAGGGTTGATCAGCTTTTCAATTCTACATTCTGAGATACTCGCCATTGCAGACATTGCAATCGCCATGAAATCCAATTGGAAAGCTACAGGCTCACCATGGAAATTTCCACAGGATAAAATTTTGTCATGCTCATCAAACACTAAAGGATTATCCGTAGAAGAGTTTGCTTCGATCTCTAAAGTTTTTAGACCCACTCTCAGCGCATCCTTAGTCGCTCCATGAACTTGTGGCATGCATCTTAGAGAATAGGCATCCTGAACTCTTGAGCAGTTCTCATGGCTCTCGGCGATTGGAGAAGTTTTTCCTAAAATTTTAAGCAAATTTCTAGCTGTTATCGCTTCTCCTGGGTGTGCTCTTGTTGCCGAAATCAATGGATCAAAAGCTGATCTTGTTCCAAGCATTGCCTCCAAAGTCATAGCGCCTGCCAGATCCATCGTCCAAGCGATTCTTCTCGCACGATAGAGGTTTAGTAAACCCACCGCCGTCATCACTTGGCAGCCGTTGATGAGTGATAAACCCTCTTTAGCTTGAAGCTCTAGATGAGAGATCTTTTTCTCTTTTAATATATTTGCAACGGGAACTGCTTTGCCGTCACTCCAAACTTCACCTTCACCAATTAAGGCCAAAGCCAAATGAGATAACGGAGCCAAGTCACCGCTTGCTCCCACACTACCCTGCTGAGGAATCACGGGAATAATATCTGCATTTAAAAATTCTAATATTTTTTCTACAATCTCAACTCTGATTCCTGAGTGTCCACGCGAAAGAGCATTTGCTCTCAAAAGCATGATGGCTCTTGATTCTTCTTTGGTGAATGGATCACCTACTCCACAACAATGAGATCTGATTAAGTTTTTTTGAAGCTCTGCAAGATTCTCATCAGAAATTTTTACGGAACTCAAAGCCCCAAAGCCTGTATTTACTCCGTATATCACCTCGTGATTTTTAAGTTTATTGATAATATAATCACGAGATTTTTGAATTAATTTTTTTGAACTTTCACTCAAAACAACTTTCGCGTTTTTATGAGCTACATCCCAAACTTGATCTATATTTAAACTTTCACCTGTCAGCTGAACCATTTTTTCTACCTATCTTAAACTATCTTAGAGATTGAATTGCTTTTTTGTATGCGTCGTTAAAATCAGATGCAGTTTCTTTTCCACTGTCGAAAATATAGCTTCCCGAAACAAAAGCATTTGCCCCGGCATCTCTACAAATTTTTGCAGTTTCTTTGTTAATTCCGCCATCCACCTCGATATGAATATCTAAATTTCTTTTTTCGATTTCTTTTTTTAGTATTTTAATTTTTTCTACCTGCTCAGGCATAAAACTCTGACCACCAAAACCTGGCTCGACCGTCATAATCAAAACCATCGCCACTTCATCCAAGAACGGTAAGATCTCTGAAAGATTTGTGCTGGGTCTTAGTGTTATCCCTGGGTTGACGTTTTGAGATTTAATTTTTCTTAAAACATCTAACGGCTCTTTAGTGGCCTCGACATGAATTGTTAAATAATCACTGCCTGCTTTAATAAATGCATCTACATATTTTTCTGGATTTTCAATCATGAGGTGTACATCCAGCGGTAGCTTGGAAACTTTTTTGATAGCCCTCACCACCGGCGGGCCAATCGTGATGTTATTCACGAAATGTCCATCCATCACATCAACATGAAGCCAATCTGCTCCAGCTTCGGTGACGGCCTTCACTTCGCGTTCTATATTAGCAAAATCACAAGAAAGGAGACTAGGAGATACAATAATAGATTTACTGTGCAGTTGACTCAAAAATATCTCCTTCTTTTAGGGAATAACCTCTTAAGAAATTATCTACACTCGTTTTTGCTTTTCCTTCAAGCTGAACTTCAGTAATTTTCAGAGAAAAGTCTCCTGTTCCCACGTAAAATGCGTCTTTTTCGACACGAATGACTTTGCCCGGTGCGCCCTTTGTTTCAGCGGGCTCGGCACTCAAGATTTTAAGCTGCTTCTTGTTCCAATAAGTCCACGTGCCAGGCCATATATCAAAGGCTCTAATCTTGTTGAATATCTCTTCTGCTTTGCTCTGCCAATTGATAATGCCTTCTTCTTTTTTTAACTTCTTAGCAATTGTTACTTTAGATTCATCTTGTTTTTCTCCCATCAGATTTCCACGAATGTAATCCATGAGTTCAATTTCTAAAAGTTCTGAAGATAAATTTTTTAATTTTTCGTAAACGGATGCTGAGGTGTCCCTTGGACTCAATGGAATTTTTCGTACACCAAGAATTGCTCCCGCATCCAACGCTTTCACTACGATTTGCAGAGCAACCCCTGTCTCTTTGTCACCAGCCTCTACCGATCTTTGAATCGGAGCTGCGCCTCTCCACTTAGGAAGAAGGCTTCCATGCACGTTCACAGCACCAAACGGAAATAGTTTTAAAAATTCCTCAGAAACAATCTGTCCAAAGGCAATCACAACAGCAACATCTGCTTTAAGGGATTTTAAGTGCGCGATAAATTCTGGAGTGTTAACGCTTTCGGTGTTTCTAACAGGTAATTCAAGCTTTAGTGCTGCTTCTTTTACAGGAGTGGACTGCACCTGCATGTTTCGGCCCTTGGGACGATCGGGTTGCGTGATCACTTCAACAATTTGAAAGTGATCATCTTTGGCCATGCTCATTAAAGGCGTGACTGCAAAATCAGGTGTTCCTAAGAACACAACGCGTACTTTACTCATGAGGGGATCTAATCACAGATTTTTTTGATTGTCTTTGGAATTTTCATCGCTATCTTCGCCGTCTTCTTCATTCGATTTTGTCTCATAGCCGAATTTTTTAATGCGATCTTTGATTCTATTGGATTTTAAGAAACTCAAACGATCAATAAATAGCTTACCATCTAAGTGATCAATTTCATGCTGAATACAGATTGCCAGAAGGCCATCGGACTTGATTCTTATCTTTTCACCTTTTGTATTGAGGTAATCCACTTCCACATAATTTGCTCTTTCTACATTCTCAACATAACCCGGTACACTCAAACAGCCTTCGCCATAAACAGTTTTACCTTCTTTGACTTTGATTTCAGGATTGATAAGCACCAAGGGATATTGAACACCTTTTTCAAGCTCGGTCATACCCTCTTCTGTAGGCTTCCCTTCGTCATCATGAGGCCTTGTATCAATCACGATCATGCGATCAAGTCTTCCAACCTGAGGCGCCGCCAAACCCACTCCGCGCGAATCGTACATCGTTTCCAACATGCTTTGCGAATAAAGAACAAGCTCTTCCGTAACCTCTTTTACAGGTTTAGAAAGTTCTCTTAATTTTGGATTTGGGAACGTTAAAATCTCTAAAATCATACAACCATTTTAACGCATTATTTCTTGAGGCGCAAGAGCAAGAAAGTAGAGAGAGCTAGAGTGAATATATTAGGCAACCAGGCACTCAATATGGGTGATAAATACCCATGCCGACCCATAGTTAGGCCTACGCTCAAAAGAGCCCAATATCCAAATGCTAGACCCAAACAGAGTCCTACGCTCATCATTCTACCACCTGTTCTGGTATTAAAAACACTAAAAGGAATACCAATAAAGGCCATGACAAATGCGGCCAATGCGAAGCCATATTTCGAATGTAGATCCACCTCATAGCGAAGTGTATTTAAGCCCGCCTCTTTGTTTTTCTTGATGTATTCTCTCAGTTCCTTAATGGAAACCACTTCCGAAAACTTTGAGGACTCTTGGATATCGCCAATTTCATCATCGATGATGATGGATTTTTCTTGAAAAGATTGATTCATCGGAAAACTAGAATCACCCGTGAATAATGTTACTGTGCCGTCTAGAAGTTTCCATTCTTTTGGTTCTAGTTTTGCTGTTTTTGCAACAATCAATTGGACCAAATTCCATTTGTCATCAAAGTAGTAAAACGACAATCCTTCGGCGATTTGAGTTTCCGCATCGAAGGCTTTGATATTGAAAAGCATGTTGTCTTGGCGGTACCAAATTTTTGAGTTCTTCACAGCAGAATACATCGCCGGACGATCTCTGATCTCTACATACCAAGTGTAGTTTTTCTTTTTGTTTGTGATAGGCAAAATACGATCGCTCATCCAGAAAGACATTACTGTTACACCAGCAACGATGATTAAAATCGGAGCACTCACTCTCGCCAAACTATTTCCAATGCTAAAAAGAGCCACAAGTTCGCTATTCTTATTGAGTCCGCCAAGTGTAAATAGCGTTCCGATGAGACTGGCTGCCGGCAAAAGCTGATAAATAATTGCAGGAGTCGAGTAGAGATAAAACTTCACCATGTTCAGAAGAGAAGTTTGCACACCTACAAAATTTGAGAGAGCATCAATCGTTAAAAAAAGAGTTACAAGGACCAAGATGCTTCCGAAGAAGTAGCTCAAGAAAAGCTTTGCAATGTACTTGTCGATTATATCTAACATGAACCCCTAGCGTATTCCCCAATCAATTTCCAAGTCAAACGTACTTTATGTTGACTCTCTTTTTTAAAAATCGTTTACTTTGTGTATGGCTTTACGCGTCTTACTCGCAGACAATAGTGAAACAATTAAGAAAGTCATTCAGCTGACTCTTCAAGATTTCGCAATGGATCTTCGCATTGTCACGCTTGGGGTAGACGTTCTCGATGTGGCTTTGCAGTTTAAGCCAGACATTGTATTTGTAGACATTCTACTTCAGAAAAAAAATGGCTACGAAGTTTCTAAAGAATTAAAAAATAATGTTCATCTCAAAAATACTCCTGTTGTTCTGATGTGGAGTGGATTCATGGAATTCGATGAGCCGAAGGCAAAAGAATCCTTGGCCGATGCTCGCCTTGAAAAACCTTTCGACGCTGACACTTTAAAGAACTTAGTTACTTCATTAGTTAAAAAACAAGCACCGGAGGATATTTCTAATTTCTTAGATTTTCCGAGCCGCGGTACTGCAACAAAACCCGTGCCCCCAACCTCTGCTCCTAAAACTGAAAAACATGAAGATCCTCTAAAGTCTTTGGATAAAATCAAATCTGAAGCTGAAAAGTTTCAGCCAGGCAATCTCAAAAAACCAGTTGTAATCGAAAAGTTCAAGCCTATCGAACTTCCCGACTTAGCAGATGTGATTGATAATTTTGAAACGAAAGCTCCTCAAGAAGACGAATTTGAAATGCAGTCTTTAGACAAAACCACAGGCTTTGGCTATCGTAAACCAGCAGAGCCTGATGGAGACACCTCCTTTCAACAAACCAAATCCTTTATCATAAATCTTCCTGATGATGCCGGGACCGAGGAAGTGCCTTTAGAAATTGAACCCATTGATAGCGTCGAGGATATGAGTTTTCTACTTAATCCCGAAAGCGTTGAAAAAGAAACTCAAGCTGCTACAAAAATCACCACTAGAGCTCCTGAACTCAAGAAAGTAGAACCACCAAAAATGCCTGCATCCGCACCTGCTCATCCAGCCACTGCAGCACCAAAGACCCCGATGGCCTCCCAAGCTCCTCTTCCTACACTTGAAGACATTGAAAGAATCGTAAGAGAAGAAGTCCGCGAAGCCATCGAAAAAATGGTTTGGCAAGTCGTTCCTGAAATGGCTACTCAACTTATTAAAAAAGAATTAGACCGTCTGCTGAAAGACAATGAATCAAAGCCGTGAATATATTTACAATCATTGAGCAGGCATTCAAAGAAGATTTGCCTTCAGGAGATATAACTACTGATTCACTCGCTGTCAAAAACTACCCAGGCTCTGCAAAGCTTCTTGCAAAAAGTGATTTGGTTTTATCGGGCTCTGCTCTTTTTGAAAAATGCATAAAACATCTAGAGCCTCAAGCCCAAGTGAAATGGCTTTTTAAAGATGGCGAAGCCATTTTAGAAAAACAAACTATCTGCACGATCAAAGGAAATTTAGTCGATATCATTAAGGCAGAAAGAGTCGCGCTTAACTTTCTGGGGCGATTTTCAGGAATCGCAACGCTCACCCGAAGATTTGCCAACGAAGTTCGCCACACGAATACCAAAATTCTTGATACCAGAAAAACTACACCACTCTATAGAGTCTTTGAAAAAAAAGCAGTTTTAGATGGCGGAGGAAAGAATCACCGAAATGATCTGAGTGACGAGGTGATGATAAAAGAAAATCACGTACGAATTGCCGAGTCCCTTGAGAAAGCTATAGATCAGGTCAGATCGCAAACAAAGAAGTTTATGACCGTTGAGGCACACTCGATGGAAGACGTTCAAATCTGCGTCGATAAGAGCGTAAATAGGATTTTATTGGACAACATGGATCTAGAGACTCTAAAGAAAGCCGTCGAAAAAATTCCAAATCACATCGAAACTGAAGCCTCTGGAAACATGACCCTGAATCGCGTAGGAAAAGTTGCTGAAACTGGAGTAGACTTCATTAGCGTTGGAGCACTTACGCACTCCGCACCCGTCGCAGATATCAGCATGATCTTTGATTGGAAATAATTAGTAACTGAGAATCCCGACTGGATCGCCTTTAAAGATCTTAGCAACCTTTTCACGCCCGCGAATCTCTTTAAAACTCTCTGCCGATTTTTGAATTGCTTTTGAAACTTCTTTTTTATTTATCTCGAGACTTGTGAACTCCATTCTACAAGCTGTTTGCTCCGAAATAACTTTGCACTCGGCCCTAGCATTTTTTCCTATGAGGTCAAAAGATTCAGAACCATATTCACCAGACAAAACAACATTTGGAAACTCGGCACCGACCAGTTCTGCAGGCATTTTATAAGTTAGAATAACGCTTGTGCCTTCGATGACAATTTTAGGATTTTCGATTTCAAAGATTGCATACTCTTCCAATTCCGGATGTACCGGTACGCTGTAATATGCTCTTTTCTCAGAAGCAAATGCACTCGCTGAAATTAAACTCAATAGTAAAATTAAAATTTTCATGAGTTACCTCCAAATAGCCTATTATCTACCAGAACATAGCGAATAGCGCGTCCTTTCCCAACTCTTATCAATGAGTTTGATCTTGTCAATGACGAAAGGTCTCTGCTAGCAGTGATATCGGAGACATTGAATAATTTTTTGCATTTTTGCACATCTATACTTTCATTATTTTTCAAAAACTGAAGGATCTTCATTTGCCTGAAGTTCAATGTATTGAAATTCACATCTAATTTTTTAGGTATTATTGCTTCAATATTCTGAGCTTCATTTGTTAAATGGGATTTGATCTCAACTCCCGCTAACCACTTATAACCACTCTCAGTTGTGACTAGCCAAGAGGACTTTTCACCCAATAATTTACGCAATAAAGTCATGGCAGAATAAACGATATTATCGTGTCTCAGTGGATCGTACTTATATCCCCATACACGAGTGATCAATTCTTCCTTATCCATTTCTTTTCCTTCTGAGAGGCATAAAATAATTTTACGCAACTGGGGCGTCAAGCCATCAGTATGATTTACATTTCCCCTCTGAAACAAAGTCAAAGTTCCCGGCTCAAGATCCAAATAAATCACCGAAGCCTCCCTAGATAGAGGAAGAAGGTCATATAAAAAAGCGTGGTAATCTGTTTTCAAAATACTATTTATTGCATTCTCTGGCTCTGCGCGAATTTGATCGTAGAGATCTCCAAGCAAATCTTCACCTGCTCTTACCGCAGAACTGGCTATTTTATTTTCATCACGATTTAAAAATCTAATTTGATATGTATTTCCAAATTTCTTGGATAATTTTTGAAGCTTCGGAAAAAGAACTTCACATTCTTTCTTCATGTAAAGATTAGAGAAAAGCTTAAACTCCAAACCCATTGTTTCGACTTCTAAAAGATGATCGACCCCGGGTCTTAATGCTCTCTTTGCTGAGCTCAAAGCATTCAACGCTCTCGAGTAATCTCCAGATAGAAACATAAGATAAGCATATCGCAAATTCAGCGTAACTTCCTGTCGGTGGTTTTTATTGGAATAAATAAGCCTGCTCGCTTCATCTAAAAATCTATAAGCTTTATCGCTTTTTCCGCGAATAGAAGTTGCCTAGAGTATTCTAATAAAAGATTGGCGTGTGAATAATTATCCCCAGGATTCACATTTTGAATGGCATGAAGAAGTTCTTTTAGGTTGGGCTCCAAACCAAAGCGCGCTTTATAGATGGTTTCTGAAATATAAATCGCTTTTGGTAGAGAGCTATTTCCTAATTGTTCAGAGAGTTGTCTCACACTTGTTAAAAGCTTTAGTCCTCGTGATATCTCTCCCAAATTAATTAGAATGTGCGCTCGGATATCGCTGGAAAGTACTTTTCCGTAAAGATATTTAGCATTGTCTGCGTGCTCAAAAGAAAGTTTTGAACTTTTCTCAGCTGCGTCTAATTGGCCAGAGAAGAATTCAAAAAAGCTCATACCTTGATAGATAAAAAATAACTCTAGATCTGATTTCTTGTTTTTTGCATTAAAATTTTCTTCAAATACTTTTTGAGCTTTGGAATATTCCGAAAGTCTTGTTAATCCGATACCCAAAAAAAATCTTGCAATAATTAAAGGTTTTAGTTTTTTCTGCTTTTGAAGCTTTTTGATAAGAAGTTCCGCTTCCTCAAGTCTGCCTGTAAAAGACAGTGCACCCACTACAAAAGGAATGTCATCCAATGTCGAGCTCCATTGAGCAGCATCCACACTCAGACGCAAAACTTCTGAGTATGTTCCCTTATAAAACAGACTTTCGAGCTTGTTCCCCGGCTTACCCATCTGGATTAGCTATCACAGAATCCCGTCAAATCCCATCAAAAACTTACAGGCTCCCTTTGATGCTATTTCTCTAAAACTCCCCTAAAACTGATTAAGAGATAAACGCCGTCTAGAATTTACGGTTGAACAGGAGGAAATAATGAACAGAAGAAATTTTATAACACACGCAGGAGTGGCCCTTGGAAGTCTTTCGGTTCTGGGAATAGCGAAAAGAGCATTTGCTCAAAATATTGAGGATTGTCCTTCGCAAGAGTGTCCACCATTAAAGCCACCATCGATCCTCAGTGAGATTTCCAATAATCATGGGCATGAGATTCTAGTTCCTTTTGAAGACGTGATCAAAGGAACTGAAAAATCTTACAGCATCAAAGGAAAAAGCTCTCATCCACACACAGTTCAAATCACAGAAGAAATATTTTCAGTTCTAAGAACTCAAAATGTGGTAGAGATAGTTTCAACGGTGGATGCGGGACACTCCCATGTAGTGAAGCTCATTCGAGAAGAGGTTATCTAATGAAAATGACAGCTTTTATCTTAGGTATTTTGGTTCTTGCGGGATGTAACGAGCAGCTTATTAAGCAGCAGCATAAATCCCCAGAAAATTTAGAAGCTGTCAGTTTCCGCGATATCAATCAAATGATTATCCAACCTTTTAGATGTACTGAATGTCATGGCGACTCTGGCGCTCCAAAAGGAATAAGTCTCACAAGTTTCGCGGCCGTTATGGCTAGCGCTACTGTGGATCTAGATAATCCTACAGCTAGCAAACTCTTTACTGCACTGGATTCGGGAATGATGCCTGGAAACGGTAGAATCAGCCAAGAACAAATTGATTTAGTTCGACTATGGATCGAACAAGGAGCAAACCCATGAAAATTTTTATTCTAGCAATATTCTTTAGTGTCAATGCATTTGCAGACACCTACAAATTGGATTCCCGAAACGGAGAAATGTCAGGCCTGGCAATTGGTAAACCCAGCTTGATGAAAATAAAAATTGAAGGACCAGGCCCTTCAGGAGTACTCACTGAAAACCAGAATGCAGTTTCCGGATTTTTAACTCTGAATCTGAAAGATCTTAAAACTGGAATCGATTTAAGAGATCGTCATATGAAAGAAAAATATTTAGAGATTGGAAAATTTCCAGAAGCTCAACTTCATCTAATGAATTTAAAAATTATCGATTCAAATGTTGAACAAATATTCACTGGAAACTTAGTTCTCAAAGGCGAATCAAAACCTGTGAGTGGAACCTACAAACTAAATGATGGAAAGCTTCTAGCCAAATTTACTTTCTCCATCAAAGACTATCCTATCGCTACGCCAAAATATTTGGGAATAGAAGTCACAGACAAAGTAGAAATTGAAATTAACTCTAAGATCACAAGGGAATAAAAGTGAAAACCCTACTGCTTGTTTTATTATTATCATTAAAAGCTCAAGCTTACCCTGAGATGATAAAGCATGGATACCAATCTTGCACGGCTTGCCACTTCTCCCCTTCAGGCGGAGGAATTTTAAATCAATACGGAAAGATGATTTCCAAAGAACTCTTACCAACAATGAATATCTACAGAGAAGATACCGATGAAGAGGAAAAATGGTTTCATATCGCGGGAAAAACTAGGCATCTGCAACTGAATCAAGATAACGACATTATAAAAAATAAAATGTTTATTCCCATGCAACTCGATCTTGAAGCTGCCGTTGTTATAAAAAATTGGGTTGTGACTACCACTGCAGGACTTTACAAGCCACGCGGAAAAAGTGAGTCAGAAAGCGAACCTATTTCTCGAAGACATTATGTAATGTACAAAGGAGAGAACAATTGGAACGTCCGCGCTGGAAGATTTTATCCCATGTTTGGAATTTTAACTCCAGATCACTCCAAAATTATAAAAAAATCCATAGGATTTGATCAAGGCCAAGAGACTTACAATTTAGAAGCTTCTTACTTTATGGATTCTTACGAATTTTTCTTAACAGCAATCACCGGAAGAGCGATGCAACAAGATATTTACAGTGCTGAAGGATACACGGCTTCAATTTCCAAAAATTTTGGCGACAGATATAAAGTTGGACTTCACAACATGGGCATTAAAGATCGCACAATTGAAAGAAGGACGACTTCACTATCCGGGTCACTTGGAATCACCGAAAAATTACATATCTTAAGTGAAAATACGAGAATCATCAGTGAAGCCGGCATCAGCAAGACTAGCACTTGGGCAACCAATCAAGTTGCATCCTTTGAGGTGTATAAAGGTATTATTCCTTATGTGGGATATGAGTTTGAAAGATCCGTGAGTAAAAAGACACTCAACCGTTATGCTGGTATAACATTATTTCCTATAAATCATTTTGAATTTAAGTTTGAATTTCAAAAGAGAGAATACATTCGACCCTCAAAAATGGATGAAACCATGTCACTCTTTCAGGTCTATGCATATTTTTAGAATAATTAGGCAGATTACTGAAGCTCTACGTTCAGGGTGATTGTCGTATTTAATAATTTAGAGATTGGACAACCTTTTTTTGCAGTTTCTGCCAACTCACGGAATCTTTCGTGAGTAATACCGTCAACTTTTCCCTTTAAGGTAAGAGCAGATTCAGTCACTTTAAAACCGTCACCGTCTTTATCCAAAGACACCACTGCCGTAGTTCTTAATTCTTGAGCTTTGAATCCTGCTTCATCCAATTTAAAAGAAAGAGCCATTGCAAAACACGAAGCGTGAGCTGCTCCGATTAATTCCTCAGGATTTGTTCCTGGTTTATCTTCAAATCGAGTGGCAAATCCATAGGGAGCGTTTTGCAAAACTCCACTCTGAGTTGTTATTTCGCCTTTTCCAGTTTTACCTGCGCCTGTCCACACTACACTTCCGCTTTTTTTAATCATAAATAATCCTCCTTCGGATACATTAAGAGCTTAAGCTCTTTGTGTTGGATAAGATATCAGTAATGCAAGCTGTGAGCTTTTTTGCATATTCGATATGAATAAACTCATTAGGACCATGAGCGTTTGAGTTAGGACCAAGTACTCCTGTGATCACAAACTGCGCCTTTGGAAATTTTTGGCCGAGCATTCCCATGAACGGAATAGATCCACCTTCTCCAATAGAAAGCGCTTCTTTTCCGTAAAACTTCTTTGAAGCTTCATCGATTAAAGTCACAAGCTTTTCATCCATATGAGGTGCATTCCATCCTGTCGCCGCGTCTTCAATATGGAATTCGACTTTGGCGTTGTAGGGCGGCTCTTTTTCTAAAAGCAATTTTAATTCTTGCGCGGCTTTTTTTGCATCCAAAGTCGGGGGCAGTCTCAAAGATAATTTTAGAGTGGTATAAGGCCTTAGTACATTCCCTGCTTTTTGCACTTCCGGTAACCCTTCAGCTCCCGTAACCGACAATGCTGCTCTCCACGTCCTATTGAGTAAAAGTTCTTTAGGAGATGGAACTACCGGAGAAGTTTTATCGGTGAAAGGAAATTTTTTAAATATCATATCATTGAGCACACTCGAAGTTTTTTCGACTTGCTCCATTCTTTGCTTTGGAATCTCAGCCTTAAAATTTTGAGGAAAAATTTCGCCGGTCTCTACATTTTCCAATCTCGTGAGAATTTGTCTCGCAACTCTAAATGAAGACGGCACGACCCCACTGGCATCGCCCGAATGAACACCCTCGTTCAAGACTTGGACTTTTAAAGTTCCATTCACCAAGCCTCTCAATGAAGTTGTAGTCCAGAATTGATCATAGTTTCCTGTTCCCGAATCCAAGCAAATGATTAAATTGGGAGTGCCAAATTTCTGAGAGTAATTTTCAAAGTAAAATGGAAGATCATTAGATCCACTCTCTTCCGACAACTCGATGGCGATTTTAATATTGGGACGCTTTACTTTTTGATCCAACAAATGTTGTAACGCACAGATGGAAGCAAATACGGCATAGCCATCGTCGGCTCCACCGCGACCGTAGAGTTTGTCGCCTTTACGAACGGCTTTCCAAGGCGCAAGATCTGGAGCCCAACCCGTCATTTCCGGCTGTTTATCCAAATGCCCATACATTAAAACTTGATAATCAAAATCTCCCGGCAATTCTAAAAGTAAAAGTGGAGTTCGGCCTTCCGCTTCGATCACTTCTTTTTTTAAGTTAGGAATTTCTTGCTGATTGATCCAACCATCTACCAATTTGATCACCTGATCGATGTAACCATTCTCTTTCCACTTAGGATCAAAGGACGGAGATTTTGCAGGGATCTCGATATATTGCGAAAGTGTTGGTATGATCTTCTCTTCCCAATAGTTGCTTACGGATTCTAAAATTTTCATTTTATTATCTACTTTCTAAATTATAGATTATTTTGAGTAATAACATTTTTCCCCAACCGGAAACCCTGCTAAATCATATTTGGAAGCATTATTCGGAGTTGCAACTTCTAAAGTGCCTTCTTCCAAAATAGCAAGAGTACTATTTAAAGTCCAGTCACCACATTTTTTAAAAATTACACCTTGGCAAGGTCGAGAATAATCTGAAAGAACATTATTTTTAAATACACTTTTTGTCTGAGTAGAAACACCAAAATCGTCATTATGAGATTCTGTACCATTATTAATTTCGCTATAATATCTTTCACATCCCACGCAAACGCCGGTATCAACCGTAAGATCATTTTGAATTTGAGAAATTTTAACATTATTTGGGCAGCCTTCTTTAGCAATATTCAAAGTGTATTCACCACTCAGATTTGGAATTGTGGCATTGGCTGCAATAGTCAAAGTCAAAAGTGTGAGTATAAAAAATATTTTCATATGGTTCTCCCGTGTGTGTTGAAATTCTAACCAAAATCTCTATCGCGATGCGATGAGTCAGTCAATTTATTTAAATGAAATGATATAATCTAATAACTCAACTTGGTGTTGGCATATAATAAGATCAGAAAAGCAAAGGAAAAAATATGTATGGAAAAATTTAAAGACATCGGTAAATGGACAAAAGAGTGGGCATCAATTCAAAATGATCTGGTAGCGCATTATTTTGAAACCATTGAAAGCACTAACACTTTCGCCAAAAAATTACCTGAGTCTAAGAAAAACCAACTGGTAATTTCTGAACTCCAAACCGCAGGACGTGGGCGCGGATCCAACACTTGGGCCTCACCCGAGAGCGGCACAGCATTGCTTTCATCTTGGGTTTTTGATATCGATTTTACTCCGCAACCTATCTTGAGCCCTCTCATTGGACTAAGTATCTATGAAGCTTTGTATGAAATTTCTGGCTTTGCTGAAGCAGATATAAGCCTTAAAGCACCGAACGATATTTACATCAAAAGTAAAAAAGTAGGCGGTATTCTGATAGAACTACAAACCCAAGGTGATCAAACAAGATTGATTATCGGAATCGGCATGAATGTTTTCGAGGGGCCAAAATTAGATACAAGCTCCTTCATCGCAAAACATCGCAAGGGCGATATTGATGATTGCGCTTGGAATGGATTCTTGATTGAGTTTTACAAAAGATTAAAAGAATCCGTCGAACTTTCTTCGCAAAAAGAGTTATCAAAACAAGACTGCGAAGATTTATTAAAAGCTTTGAACAAAAATCCATTGCTCCAAGAAAAATACACACAAGTTCTTCCCGACGGCTCACTAAAAACCGCAGGAAAAACTGTGAAATGGTCATCACTTTAAAAATATTAAAATAAGGAGAATCAAAGTCTGAATGAACAGCCTACAGCATCACTAGGTACAGAAATAGTCTCAACTTCGTCACACCCCATGACTGCTACTCCAACCCAAATAACCATTTCTCGGCCCAGCGAAGAACCGTTTCGGTCAAAAATTGTAACGTAGCCAGTTCCACTACCACTATCAGAGCTCTGAGAACAAAAAAGTACGGATCTACCAAATTATGAGGAGGAATTAAAGGTAAACACCTTTTTTGATTTTCTCTAAGATTATCTTCTCTGGCATGATTGGATCCTTCGGTGAAACCATGAATAAGGACTGCTGCTCGCAACGTCTTTTGTTCTTGATCAACCAGTGGAGGATGTCGGTTAATTTTTTATTCTTCTTATCATGGAAGAACGGATCGTTTTGAAGGGCATCTTTGGCTTTTTTCAAAGCTCTTGCCTCTCCCGGATCATTTTCTTTAACCGCGTAATCATGTAGATCATATTTGATAATGTCTTCCGGTAAAACTCCGAGGAATTTTACATCCGGCGCCGAGAAGTCTGAGTTTCTAATTAAAGATGCCGCAGATCCCGCTTTTAATGTTCTAAAGATATTTTGCATAGTGTACGCATCCAGATCTCCAAAGAAATACATCGGCACGCCCAACTGATCTTGAATCAATTTACACCAGCCACGAACAGCGTTACTCGGGACCCCTTGGGCGCCTAATAAAATACAATTGTTTCTTTTTGTAAAACCATTAGATACCAGCGTGTTCGCCGTACCCTCTGATTCTACGATCAAACAGAAATCAATTTTCTTTTTTGCTTTTAGTTGTAAACTTTGCGGTTTATTTTTGGGTTGGAATGGGGAAGTTCCCAGAGAACTTAAATCTACAACGGCTTTTGTTCCGTCCGATAGAGTTTCCGTAACCACCAGCTGTTGGGAGTAAGTTTGTCCACCACGATCATTGGCAAAACAATTCATCTCTTCCCTGTAGGCTTCAAACATTTCGCAAATGAAGTCTACGATAGAGTCACTTTCTTCCTGCTCTTGGAAATCAAGGGCTTTTAAATGCGGGTTGAATTTCACTTCACCCTTAGAGATGTAATACAACTCTCTCTTCGTGTTCACCGCGCCGGATTCAATGTTTCTAAGAAGAATTTCTAACATAAAGACCGCCCGTGCCATCTTTTGCACAGAGGCCACGTTCAATTCTGTTCTAACTTTTTTATCGCCAGGAGTAAAATATCCAACCTTGGGATTATAGATTACGTTATCCAAAGAACATTTTGTTGCTTCCAGTACTGGTCTTTGCGCTCTCTCGAGATCTCGCAACATCATTTCGCAAATTTCTTTAGAGAGCTTAGGAATATCTTTCCCAGATCCAATTTTACCTAGTCCGCCTTTAGCCATATTTTCCTACTTCCTATTTCTTTTTCTTCGTAACTTTTTTAGTTCCGCTTTTAGCAGCTTTTTCAGTCTTTGGCGCTTTCTCACCCTTAGTCGGCTTACTCGCCTGGGCTTTTTCTTTTGCTGCTTTAGCACCTTTTGTGGTGGACTTCCCTTCAGCTACTTCTTCTGACAACTCATGAACGTCAATAACATCCACATTCGGATCTTCGTCGTATTCGCCAGATTTTGCTTTCATTTTTTTAAGCTTGGTATCCGCTTCTTCCAATTGCGCTTCTGCATCTTGCGCATCTCTACCTAATAATGTTCTGAGGCCTTCCTCAGCTTTTTTCTTTCTCGCGGCATTGGCAGACGTAATTCTCACCAATCCATCCACAAGCATGGGACCGAACTGTTCGATGTGACGGATCTTTCTTTCTAAGTCTTCTGCTTTCACTTCACGACGAATATGGCGAGAAAGTTTTTGACCGGCTTGCATAAGCGCACGTCTTAACTCTTCCACTAGATCATCTGAGGCATCAATTGTTTCCTTAGAAGCATTTTTAAATTTAATGAAAGGAGAAACCACACTGATCGCAAATACGTATGGACCCATTGGTACCGAGTTCTTCGGTTGATTCAATCCGTAAGCTCTCCAGTTTACTGATTCGATAGATTTTGTAATTGCACAAGCTGCTTTATCAAACTGCAAAGGCACTCTGTTTGCGAATCTTAAAACCTGCACAGGTTCGTCTTCGTTTCCACGATTTAAAAATCTTGCTAGAGCTACTTCTACAACCACAGGTTTGAAATCGCAAATTCTAGGTTTTCTCGTCACAACAGAAAAGAAATCCACTTGTCCAATACGGCCAATGCTTTTTGCAAGTGGCTCTTCGCCAACAGATAGAACTGATTTTGTAGAAGGTGAGATCAAATCTGTCTTTTGAATTGCCGTATAAACTGCCTTTAAATCATTTTCCGACATTTGACTAACAGATGAATCCAATAATTTTTTTGGAAGGCCATTTGTAACAAAATCTTTTAAGGTCGCATCAGAAACTCTGGTGAATCCTGTTTTTAACCATTTCGAACAAGACATCTTTCCGTACAAATGTGCATGCGTGATGAACTCACCAAGCTTCATTGTATGAGGATGCGGGTTTGTTGCTGGTGGAATTGGTGGAACATCATCAGACACTCTTTCAATTGTTACCCATTCTTCATCTAATAGCTTATATTTTAAAGTCACATGCGGATTCACTAAAGTAGTGCCATCAAGATAAGTTAAGATTCCACCCTCGCCGTTCAATTGAATACGGCCGTCGAGTTTGAATTCAACCTTTACTCCGTGATCTTTTTTCCATTCGATCATTTCTTTATTACGGATAACACCTTTATTTTTTTTGATATCTACATCAACTACTGCAGAAATAGCTTTTTTCATCTTTTCGGTTTTGCTCACCACACTCACGCCTGTCGCGTTAGTTAATTGAGCCCAAGTTGTAGCAGCAGAGATACCAATACCTTGTTGCCCGCGAGAACATTGTCCCTTACCAAATTTTGAAGAAGCCAGGTATTCACCGTAAACCATCGCAAGATGTTCCCCATCAATGCCGGGGCCGTTATCTTCAACCATAATATAAATTAGGTCCGTGTTCTTTTGAGCACCGGTACCTATTTTTTTAATCTCCACGATGATCTCAGGTTTTATACCCGCCATTTCGCAAGCATCCAAACTGTTATCTACAGCTTCTTTAAGTGTTGTAAGAACGGCCTTCGTTGGAGAAGAAAATCCCACCTGCTGTAAGTTCTTTGCAAAGTATTCTGCCGTACTACTTGTCGTAATTTGAGCTTGAGCCAATTTTTTGTCCTATCTTTTTTAATTAATACTAACCCTAGAGAAAAATTTGATCTTACTATTTTTTTGACCTAACTATTTTTTTCTCATATCATTTTGCTTTAAGTTACACTGATTACACATAAAACATTATAAAAGTTCAACAAAAGGTCGCACAAATGAAAAAACTAGTTTTATTTTTAAGCATAATTTCGCTGAGCGTTGGCTGTACTAAGAGTTGCACTCAGGAAAAAAAAGATACTCAACAAAAACAAATTCCTGAAGTGAAAGATCTTCTGATGCAAGAAATGGCAGTTGGTGCTGGCGATGAAGCAAAAGATGGCGACACAGTAAAAGTTCACTACAGAGGAACTTTTATGGATGGAAAAGAGTTCGATAGCTCACATTCTAGAAGCCAACCTTTTGAATTTAAATTGGGCACCAAACAAGTTATTGAAGGATGGGATATCGGCGTTCGCGGCATGAAGGTTGGCGGAAAAAGAATTCTCGTTGTTCCTCCGCATATGGCTTACGGAGATAAAGGTGCTGGCGGGGTCATTCCACCAAATACTCCTCTGAAATTCGAAGTTGAACTTCTCGAAGTAGTAGCTGAAACCAAAGCCAAAGATACAAAAAAATAACCAGAAATTTTAGATTTTTGTCGGTTTTATGAAGAAATAAAATCGACAGAAGTAAGAGACTTCTTTTTCGTATTGCAGGCCTTACAACAGCAAACAATATTGTTCATTGATGAAGTTCCACCACGTGCGATCGGAACCTTATGATCCATGGTCAAATTATCCTTAGAAAACTTCTTTTCGCAGTAATAACAAATCCCTGCCTGGATCTTTTGGTTCCACCAAGATGTCTTTTTGAGGTCGCGAGCCTTGTCGCGCTCCTTTTTTAACTGTTTTGGATCCTGTGGAGCATAGAAATTCATTGCCAACTATTAACACAGTATGGCATTAATATTCAACAATTATGACTATCGATCAAATAAAACAAAGAATTTTGGATACTTTCACGGATGGATACGTGGAGGTTACTGATTTAACAGGAACTTCTGACCATATTCAGGTTTTAGTGGTATCTAATAAGTTTAGTGGGCAAGGTCGCCTTCAAAGGCAGCGCATGGTGATGGATGTATTCCAGCCAGAGCTAAAAACTGGTGAAGTTCACGCATTAACAATTCGAGCAATCACTCCGCTTGAAAAAAACTAGAGGTCTACATGAACGACGTACAAATGAATCCAGAAATTAAACAAAAAATCGAAGGTTACTTAAATAGTTCTGACATTGTTCTTTTTATGAAAGGCACAACAGAATTTCCAATGTGTGGATTCTCGGCAAGAGCAATCGCTATCCTTAAAGAGCTCAATGTCCCCTTTGAAACTGTGAATGTTTTAGAAGATGTCGAGATCAGAGAAGGAATCAAAGCTTACGGCAACTGGCCAACCATTCCTCAACTCTACATAAAAAAAGAATTGGTCGGCGGAAGCGATATCATGATGGAGATGTACCAAGCCGGTGAACTCCAAGAAATGTTCGCTAAGAATTAATTTGCCTAAATTTTTTATTTTGAATTCAAAGGATCAATAGTTTGAATGGCAATTGGTCCTGTAAACAAGTTCACCAGTATTACCCCATTTTCTATCATTATATTTAGTCTAGCGCGAGGGACTCTCTAATATCTAAATTGTTGTCTTATTTTTAGACGGCAACTCATAATTTGCCTATTGGTTCCGATAAGTTACAGAATATGGCAAGAATACTTTTAATAGATGACGATAACGACATCTTAAAAATGGGTCAAAAACTTTTGGCTAAAAATAATCATGAAGTCATTCCGTGCACAAATGGAATGCAGGCCCTCGATTATTTAGAAAAATTTTCTTTCGATATGGTGATCTCTGATGCAAACATGCCGCAGATGTCGGGCTTCGAAGTTTTACTTAAAATCAGAAATCATCCTCAATGGAAAAATATGACAGTTGCTCTTCTCACCGGCCGCAAAACAAAAGGCGACGTGCAAAGAGCATTAAGACTTGGTGTTGATGACTACATTGTAAAACCTATCGATCCAATTATCTTTCTCGAAAAAATTGAATCACTTTTGCAAAAGAAAGAACCAAACAAGTGGCCGCAAGTTGATCTGGGTATGATCAATGATTATGGAAATGCAAAAATCGATATGACAATCAAAATTATTTCTGTATCTGAGTTGGGCCTGACTCTTCAAAGTCCTGTTTGCCCACAAGAAGGAGATGTCTTCCAGGTGACCGGAAGTTTATTTAAAGATCTTAACATTGAAGCTCCTTTCGTAAAAGTTATCTCTGTGCAGGGAGCTCAAGGTAAATTGAACGAATGGATTATTAAAACTCACTTCTTTGGAGCGAAGGACAACTTTCTCCAACAGATCAGGTCGTGGATGTATCAAACTTTACTGAGAAAGGCTGCTTAAAACATAATGAGAATCTTACTTGCTGAAGATGATTCAAACATTTCAATGATCGCCAAAATCACTTTGGAAAGAATTGGTAAGCACCAAGTTGTTATTGTTGCCAACGGCAAAGATGCGCTCGATTGCGCCTCGAAAGAAAAATTTGATCTTATTCTTCTTGATGGAATGATGCCCGTAATGGATGGAGTGACTGTCCTTAAAAATTTAAAAATAACAAATTTATCTCACATCCCCGTTATTTTCTTGAGTGCCAAGTCTCAGGAAGCAGATATCAAAGAAGTTTTAGAGCTTGGAGCTATTGGCTATATTCAAAAACCTTTTGAACCAAAAACACTGTGCGAACAAATCAATCAGATGCTGGCGAAGAAGGTGGCTTAGGCATGAAACCGATCAGGCTAAAATTAAATCTAATAATTTTGGCCTTAGGAGTGGTGTCACTCGGATTGGCATACGTCGGTTTTCATATTTATAGTCAAATTGAGCTCACCCACAAGGCCATGCATATGACTATCGAAGCACGACAGCTTTTGGAAAATCTTCCAAATAAAAAAATCAGTGATGAATATACAAAAATTCTTCAAGAATTCAGAGCAAGCCTGTATCCAGAGCAAAGAAAAGTTTTATTCAGCGATATTATTCAGGCCTATACAAGCAACAAGAAGAATTTACTGTCTAATCGTATAGACAATTATTATGAACAAGAAAAAGTTCACTACAAGAACATGAAAGCACAGTTGGCATATTATGAAAAAAAGTTGATTTTTTACTCTATAGTTCTTTTCTGCTCAGTCCTGGGACTTTTAGTGACATTAAAGTTATTTACGCAAAGCCAGATTTTTGTACCTTTACAAAGCACTACCAATCGCATGGCAGATTTTCTCAATGGCAAATACTCTTACAACTTTGACAGTCCCGATGAAAACGAAATGGGTGAGCTCCAAGCCACTTTCAACTCTATGGCACAGGAAGTTTTGAAAAACATGGAAGAGTTAAAAGCTTTGGATTCTGCAAAGTCAGACTTCTTAAATATTGCTTCCCATGAACTCAGAACTCCAATGACGTCGATCAAAGGATCTCTTAGCCTTATTTCTAGTGGCGTGATGGGCGATGTCTCCGATGAAATTTTAAATTTAATTAGAATTGCAGAATTAGAGACTGATCGCCTTGTCCGACTCATCAACGACATCTTAGACATGGCAAAAATCGATGCTAGAAAGTTACCGCTAAAATTAACTTGGACTCCCCTTCACGAATTACTAGATAAAACAGTCATGAGCTTGCAAGGTCTGGCTCAAACTTTTGATGTTAAAATTGTAAAACAAGATTTTGAAAATATCGCTATCAATGTAGACGCTGATAGGATTCAGCAAGTGATTACGAACTTAGTTTCGAATGCTGTTAAATTTTCGCCAAAGAACAACATGGTTGAACTCCTTGTAGATGTAAAGGCTAACGCACCTGTAAAGATCATGGTGAAAGACCACGGAAAAGGGATGACTCCTCAAGAGAAATCTATACTTTTCCAAAAATTCCGCCAAGTTTCTAGTCCCGACAATCCTCTCGTCAAAGGCACAGGCTTGGGCCTAGCTATCGCTAAAGCGCTAGTCGAAGAACACAATGGGCAGATCGATGTAACTACAAAACCTAACGAAGGAAGCACTTTTTACTTCACAATACCCGAGTGGAAACATCTAGAGAGTATAAGTCAGGAGAAATTGGCAGCATGAGCATAGACGATCTTCTTAAGGAATTGCAGCAAGAGTATATCCAAGGCATACCCGAAAAAATCCAAGAGCTAAAAGAATTTAGTCAAAAAAATGATTTAGAGAACCTCATCAATTCATTTCACAAGCTTAAAGGTTCTGGAAAAACTTATGGCTTAGAAGAAGTTTCTATATTTGGACAATTTTTTGAAATTTGGATGAGAGATAAAAAAGAAAAAGTTCTTCCATTTATGCCCAAAGCAATTGAAATCTTAGAGAGAATCAATGCCTCTAGAATTCAAGGAAAACCCTATTCTCTGGATACAGATCAAGAGTATCAAAAATTATTATCTTTAAAGTAATTAAATATCAAATATTTTTCCTGGATTCAAAATAAGATCTGGATCAAAAACTTTTTTGATTTGCTTCATGATTTCAATCTCCGCTTCAGATTTTGTAAAATGCAAAAAAGGTTTTTTACTCAAACCCACTCCATGCTCTGCGGAGACAGACCCACCAAATTTCTTAAGGTTTTTAAATAAAAGCTGATCTACCTTTTGGCAGCCTTTTACAAATTCATCCATAGACAATTCTGATGGTTTCAAAATATTCACATGTAAGTTTCCGTCGCCGATATGACCAAACCAAACAACCTTGAACTGCGGATATTCTTTTTTAAGCAAATCATCCGTTTCTTTTACGAATGTCGTCACATCAGAAATTTTAACCGAAATATCATTCTTATATGGAGTGTGCGGAGACAAACTCTCAGAAATATAATCTCTGTACTTCCAAAAATTTTCTGCTTGTTGCTCACTTTGGCTGATAACACCGTCTTGGATAAAGCCCGCTTCAACGCCCTCTTCAAAACACGTTAATAATTTTTGCATTTTTTCTTCTGAGTCCGTTTCTGCTTCAATCAAAAGATAGATCGGAAACTTTTGCCCGAGTGGCGGACTCAGTTCCGGATGAGATTTTAAAACGTACTGTACAGCGTCTTGTGTGAACATTTCAAAGGCCGTTAAACTCATCGCATTTCTAAATTTCTGATAAACTTTAGATACAAATTGATGATCTTCAAGACCCACAATCACCACTGATGTTTCTTTTGGCGGTGTAGTCACTCTTAAAACCACTTCCGTAATAATCCCCAAAGTTCCTTCACTGCCAATAAAGAGATGTCTTAAATCATAACCTGTATTATTTTTTACCAGACCATTGTTTAATTTTAAAATCTCTCCCGCTCCTGTGACAACAGTGAGGCCAGAAACCCATTCTCTCATAAGGCCGTAACGAACCACGTTGAGCCCACCGACATTCGTAGCAACGTTGCCACCAATTTGACTGGATCCACGAGCCGCAAAATCCACCGGAAAATGGGCGCCCTTGGAAGTGGCATAATCTTGCGCTTCCTCAGTCAAGCAACCCGCCTCGCAAGTCAGCGTTTGATCGATCTCATTGAAATCTAAAATTTTATTCATTCTTTGAAGAGATAAAACCACTTCACCATTTTTAGCAACAGCCGCACCGCTCAGGCCAGTTCTTCCACCCGATGGAACAATTGCAATTTTATTTTTTCTAGCCCACTGAACAATTTTTTGCACTTCTTCAGTAGTACTCGGAAATAGAATCGCCTTGGGATTTGGAGTGTAATACCTCGTCCAATCCCTTCCATATTCAAGAAGATTTTCAGCATCTGTGGCTACCTGATTTGCTTTTAAAAACGGAAGTTCCTTTAAAATATCCATTCTATCCCCATTTGCGATTACGAACTACAATCGACCGCTATATTTGAGAACCCTTCCTATCTCTTCTAAAGATTCTAAACGATATTTCAATCTCATGAGATCTGGTTCGCAGTAAGGATAAGCTGCGTCTGTATCAATGGCAACATGAA
This sequence comes from Bdellovibrionota bacterium, assembly GCA_040386775.1. Classification (NCBI taxonomy): domain Bacteria; kingdom Pseudomonadati; phylum Bdellovibrionota; species Bdellovibrionota bacterium. The sequence goes on from JAZKEU010000006.1 coordinate 74,224, forward strand.
CTTTATCCGCCAATAGTTCAATTTCTGAATAAGCAGTTTTTATCAGCTCATCAAGACGATTAGACTTAAAGATTTTACTGTAGATAACATCAAGCCTCTCTACTTCCTGTTTAAGATCTTGATATTTGTGAGCACAAATTTCTCTGGCAGGCTTACACTTAAAAAATTCTGGATTTTTATCTGGATTTTTATAACCGCGCATAATTTGAAATTTAAATGGAGCTTTACTCTCAAACGATTCTTTTTCAAAAATTACATCAGGCCCAATGACCTTAAAACTATGGTATAAATCAGTTCTTCTCTCTATAACCCCGATGGCATTTGGCACCGGACTAGAAATTTGCTCACATTGATTATCAAGATAATAATTCAACTCACTCAAGCCCACATAAGAAATTCTTTTTATCAGGCCGCTGAGATAGAAGCTTGTTCCATTGCAGTTAATCCCATCTATTGGCAGAGGTTTATTGATGCTCAATTTTTTAAATTTCAAATTTATCAAAGGAGTAATCTCAATATCATTAAGCCAATTCACTTGGGCAAAATTTTCAACAGTTATTCCCTGCCAAATTCTAATTTGGTTTACAATTTTAATTTTCCGACGAGTATCTGTTCCTACAATCCATAATCTTTCTTTTTCATAAACAAAAGAAGCCTCAGGCCCTTTTATCGCCCATCTATAGGTCCACTCCAAAGCACCCGCAGTAGGTACTCGTTCATTGAGTCGCACAGACGGAGCCGCCTGCACACCTGTTAAAGCAAGTGTATAAGTCAGGAAAATAATGACAAATTTTGATATATTAATTGTAAATTTCATATTTAAAACCAGCTCTATAGCCTTATAACAAAGCTCTACTATTAATGGCAGTATTTTGATCTTATACACTACAAAAATCACGCCAAGTCGGGCGATAAATACGACGCCGACGAAATCTCAAAAAAATTAGATTATTCTGGTTTTAATATTCGTTTTTAGCTTAGAAATTCTATCCGCTGTATCTTGTGCTTTGGCATTTTCTAAATCCATCACCAAGTAACCAATCTCAGAATCAGTAGAGAGATATTGAGCAGAAATATTGGCCCCTGCTTGCGCCACGATTTCGTTAATATCCTTTAATACTCCAGGAACGTTTCTATGAACGTTTAAAAGACGAACCGTTTTTTCATGAATTGGTAAATCTACATTGGGGAAATTCACAGATCCTGTTGTGCTTCCGTTTTTAATCATTTTAATAAAGCTATCCGCAACCTCAACACCGATGGCCTCTTGAGCCTCTTCCGTGCTTCCCGCAATATGCGGAGACAAAATGACATTTGATAAACCTCTGAGTGGAGTTTCAAATGTTTCAGTATTGCTCTGTGGTTCGTATGGAAATACATCCACTGCCAATCCACCAAGATGCTTACTCTTCAACGAATCTACAACAGCCGGAATATCCACTACAGTTCCGCGACTTGCATTGATTAGGAATGCACCTTTTTTCATTTGGCTTAATTCTTTTTGAGAAATCATATTTTTAGTTTGCGGAGTTTCCGGAACATGCAAGGAAACAAAATCAGAGTATTTTAGTAATTCTTGCAAGCTATCTGAAGCTCTAGAATTACCAAGCGGAAGCTTTTTAACAACATCATAATAAATCACATGAAGTCCCAGTGACTCTGCGAGAACACTCAACTGACTGCCGATGTGTCCATATCCCACAATCCCTAAAACTTTTCCACGAACTTCGAAACAACCATTGGCACTCTTATTCCATTTACCTTGATGAGCCTGCATGTTGCGATCACCAAGATTTCTTGCCAAAGAAATCATCTGCCCGATCACCATCTCAGCCACACTTCTAGTATTGCTGTAAGGCGCATTAAAAACAGGAATGCCCACTTTATTGGCTTTAACAAGATCTATTTGATTGGTTCCTATACAAAAAGCCCCTACTGTTAACAAATGCTGAGCCTTATCAAAGAAATTTGCAGATAAATTCGTCTTTGATCTAATCCCCAGCACATCAAAATTCTGAATCACTTTGAGTAAATCTGCTTCTGAGAGTGAAGCGCTTTCGTTGACCACATGAAAGCCAGCGTCTTTGAGCTTGTCTGTTGCGACGGGATGAACATTTTCTAGTAATAAAATTTTAGTTTGGGCCATTAAGAACTCCGCTGCTTCCGATATGGTGGCTAATCTTTGCCATGCCTAATTTACTTTATTTTCTTGGTGTTCTCGCTCTTTTTCAATACAATATTTTGAAAATAACAAAACTGGAGCCCTTATGAGTAAAACGTGGAAGGTTTTATTGGTGGATGACGATCCTTTGATCTCAGATTCACTTCAAATGATTTTGCCAGACACCTGGAATCTCACCACATGCCAGACTATTGAACATATACCGCAAGAGAACTTCCAAGCAGCATTCGTAGACATGCACTTGACCGGCCATGGACGCGCTCCAGAGGGTCTAGATGTTATTAAGAGTCTTTCTCAAAAACATCCTCATCTAGAAATCATAGCAATTTCTGGAGATCTTAATCGCAAGCTTATGGAACAATGTCTAAAAGTCGGCGCAACAAGATTTCTGGCAAAACCTTTTAGCAAAGAAGAAATCAAAGCCGTACTCGATAAAATCGAAGCTCTGCACCTCCTTCATCAAGTGGCTTTTAGACAAACAAAGAAAAAATATTGGTTAGGAACAAGCACCTCTGCCCAAAACTTAAAAAAGCAAGTAGCTCATCTGCGTGGTGAACCTGGCCCAATTCTTATTGAAGGAGAATCGGGTACCGGAAAAGAAATTACAGTCCAAATGATTGCCGATCAAGATTCAGGACGCCCTTTTGTCGCCGTAAACATTGCGGCCATTTCAGAAACATTATTTGAATCTGAGCTTTTCGGTCATGTGAAGGGCTCCTTTACAGGTGCTGATCAAAATAAAATGGGCTTGGCCGAGGCCGCAAATAATGGAGATCTTTTTTTAGATGAAATCGAAGCACTCACCCTCGCTTGCCAAGTTAAACTTTTAAGATTTTTAGAAACAAATGAAATTCGTAGAGTCGGATCTAAGGATTCTTCGCAAATCAACGTTCGAGTGATTGCAGCCACCAATCAAAATTTAGAAAAATTGGTCAAAGAAGGGAAGTTTAGAGAAGATTTATTGTGGAGAATCAGCGGCAAAAAAATCATGCTTCCTCCACTTCGTGAAAGAAAAGAAGATATTCCTGAGCTTGCAAAATTTTTGCTCGAGCAACAAAAACCCCGCTACAATAAAACTCTTTCCGAAGATGCGCTTGCGTTATTAAAAACGCATTCGTGGCCCGGAAATATACGAGAATTAAGAAGAGTGATTGAGCAAGCATGCTTGTCTTCTCCCCTACCCTTTATTCGGGCAGAAGATTTTTCAAGCTTCTTATCAAGACAAAGTCCAATTTCCGCAAATCAACCAGAGGGAACTCCAAACTATTCCTTGGGATTAAATAAATTGGTAGAGGACTATGAAAAAATAATAATCGAAAAATGCCTCTCTCAAGAAAAAGATATAGACAAGGTTGCGGAAGTTTTGAGTATATCTAGGTCTGGGCTCTATAAGAAAATAAAAGATTACAATATCGATACAAAAGGCATATAGTCTACCCCATGGAATCACAATGGTCAGACCCGCTATTTAAGAAAATGGCTATAATTTTACTCGTCTTTTTGGGAACGATAGGAATTATTCTTTTTCCTTTAAGAAAAAAAAATACACATCTTTCAGCCGCATGGGCTTCGCTCCAAAGCTGGTTATTTTTTGCTCCGGTATTATTTTTAATGTTGGCCGCAGGTGATCCTTGGCCTTTGATTGGTATTACTTTTATTAGCTTACTTTGCGCCAAAGAATTTTTTCAACTGACGGGCATGTATCACCGTAGTGTTTTCATTTGGACAACGTATCTTTCAATTATCGCCATGGCATTTGCAATTTATAAGAACTACACTTTGATTTATGCTGTGATGCCAATGATCTTTTTGGGTTTAATTTCTTTGATTCCAATTGCCTTAAACGATGCCAAGAACATGCTTCAATATATTGCGCTAAGCTTACTCTGTATGATCTTCTTTGGCTGGGCATTCTTGCATACCGCTTGGATTGTAAAAATCCCGTCGGGCGCATTTTTCCTAATCTACATTATTCTTCTGACCGAACTTTGCGATAATGTAGCCCTTGCCGTGAGCAGACTCTTTGGAAAGAAAAAAATTGTAGACCAAATTACGCCGAACAGAACTCTAGAAGGCGTAATCATTTCTTTTGCTGCAACTCTTGGTGCGGCCTACGGATTGAGAATTTTACTTCCTGAAGCAATACAAATAAATTGGTGGATCTATGGTTTAACTGCGGCTCTGGTAGGAAGCACTGGAGATTTAATTCTGGCTGTTATTCGCAGAGACCTAGGCGTAAAAGATTATGGAATTTTTATTTTAGGTCGCGGTGGACTTTTAGACCGAATGGATAGATTAATTTTTGTTGCACCAATTTACTATTATTTGATTCAGTATTTCTAAGGAAAAAAATGAAAACCTGGAGTTATGAAAATGAGCAATGGACACAGTTGCCGATATATTTACGGCACTTACCGCTCATTACACGTCACTTTGATATTTTCAGTCTTATCATCAGAAGCATTTGGTCTAATTTTCTAAAATATATTTTCTTTAGATTTTATCTATTTTTGAGAGTTAAAGGTGATTTTCATTCTATTTATAAAAACCATCCTAGACTTCTTATCATCTCCAATCACGGAAGCCATTTAGATGCCATCAGCATCGCGGCCGCAATTCCCTTCAGATACTGGTTGAATCTTTATTTTGCTGCCGCTAAAGACTATTTCTTTGCCAATTTTTGGATGACATACTTTTCAAAGCATTGCATTGGAGCTATCCCCGTTGATCGCAAAAGTAGAAATGGAGAAGCCGTAAAAATTTGTCTTACTCTTTTAGAAAAATTAAATCGCTGTTGGCTCGTGATGTTTCCTGAGGGAACAAGAACAAAGGACGGGAAAATTCATCCTTTCAAGCGCGGTATAAGCATGTTTTCAACAAAGACAAATACACCAATTTTATTTTTATTTATCGAAAACAATTATGGACTGTGGCCAAGAGGACAAGCCTTTGCTAAGCCTGGTATTCTGACTGTACACGTAGGTCCGGTTCAAGAACCTGCAGACGTAGACGTTATTTATAATAACTATAAGAAATGGGTTAATACTATAAAGCCAGACCAATTTGCGGAGTAAATGACCATATGGACGAAATACAAATCATACCTTACAACGAAGAACTCAAAAAACATTTTGAAAAACTCAATCGCGAATGGCTAGAAAGATATTTTACAGTTGAATCTGTTGACGAAGAAATTTTCAAAGAACCCAAAAAAGACATTATCGATAAAGGCGGATATATTTATTTTGCTCTTAAAGGCTCAGAAGTCGTAGGAACCTGTGCTCTTTTTAAAAAGCACGAAGGTTTTGAGCTCGCAAAGATGGCTGTGACCGATAAATATCAAGGCTTAGGAATCGGTAGAAAACTTCTAGAGGCATGTCTAAATAAAGCTCAAAGTGTTGGTGCAAAGCATGTAGAGCTTGGCAGTCACAAGAAACTCGGGCCCGCGATTCATCTTTATAAAAAATTAGGTTTTAAAGAAATTCCAATGAGTGAAGAATACAAAAAAAAATACGCTCGCTGCAATATTCAAATGGTCTACGAGTTTTAAATGACGAATTTTAACTAGCCAATCTAAATAACAAGCTCTGATCACTTTTGAATTTTTCTATTATTAGTCAATTGCTCTACAACGGCAGGATCTGCCAAGGTTGAAATATCGCCCATATTCGTTAAATCATTTGCAGCAATTTTTCTCAAAATTCTTCTCATAATTTTTCCTGAACGTGTTTTAGGAAGGCCCGGGGCCCACTGGATCATATCAGGAGTTGCAATCGGACCAATTTCTTTTCTTACCCACTGACTCAACTCTTTTTCAAGTTCTGGTGTCATCGACAACCCTTGATTGAGCGTCACGTAGGCGTAGATACCTTGACCTTTAAGTTCATGTGGATAACCAACTACTGCCGCCTCCGAAACTTTCTCGTGTGATACAAGAGCACTTTCCACTTCTGCAGTACCCAATCTGTGTCCAGAGACATTGATCACATCATCTACGCGACCGGATATCCAATAATATCCATCTTCATCACGTTTACAGGCGTCTCCTGTGAAATAGAGACCCTTGAAAGTAGAAAAATAGGTTTCCACAAATCTTTTATGATCTCCCCAAAGACTTCTCATTTGTCCCGGCCAAGATCTTTTTAAACAAAGAATTCCTTCACCGGAACCTTTAATTTCTTTTCCTTCATTGTCGACTAAAATTGGTTCGATTCCAAAAAGAGGCTTTGAAGCTGACCCTGGCTTCAAGTCTGTTGCCGCGGGAAGCGGAGAAATCAAAATTCCTCCAGTTTCTGTTTGCCACCAAGTATCCACAATAGGACATCTTTCTTCACCCACAGTTTTAAAATACCAGAGCCACGCTTCCGGATTGATAGGCTCGCCCACTGACCCCAAAAGTCTCAAAGATTTTCGAGAAGTTTTTTGCACAAAAGATTCACCTTGAGCCATCATCGCCCGAATTGCTGTCGGCGCAGTATAATAAGTGTTCACTTTATATTTATCAATGATCTGCCAGTGCCTAGAAAAATCTGGATAATTCGGAACGCCTTCAAACATTAAAGTGGTGGCCCCATTAGAAAGCGGACCGTAGACAATGTAGGAATGCCCTGTCACCCAACCCACGTCGGCTGTGCACCAGTAGATATCATCTACTTGATAATCAAAAACCATTTGATGAGAAAAAGAAGCATAAACCAAGTATCCTGCCGTCGTATGGAGAACACCTTTTGGTTTTCCTGTCGAACCAGAAGTATAAAGCAGAAACATCGGATCTTCAGAATCCATTTTTTCTGGTTCACATTTTGGTTTTTGAATTGAAACTATATCGTGGTACCAAAGATCTCTTTTATTATTCCATTCAATGTTTCCACCAGTCCTTTTCAGAACAACAACTTTTTTAACACCAGGACATTTTTTAAGGGCTTCGTCCACATTGGCTTTCAAAGGAATTTTTTTTCCAGCGCGCAGACCTTCATCTGCCGTGATAACAATTTCACTATCACAGTCGTTGATTCTTCCGGAAATAGATTCCGGTGAAAACCCACCAAAAATCACGGAGTGAATGGCACCAATACGAGTGCAAGCAAGCATCGCATAGGCGGCCTCCGGAACCATAGGCATATAAATCGTAACTCGATCACCTTTTTTTACACCTAATTCTTTTAAAGCATTTGAAAGTCTTGCCACTTCATCGTGAAGTTCTTGATATGAAATTATTCTCTCTTTTTCTTGAGGACTATCTGGCTCCCAGATGATGGCGGTTTGATGTTTTTTTAATTTCCCATCTTTAGTTTTTGTTTCCAAGTGTCTATCAATGCAATTGTAAGAAACATTTAGCTTTCCACCCAAATACCATTGAATCGAAACATCACCAGTATAACTCCATTCGGAAGTTTTTTTAAAAGGCTCCATCCACTGAATACGATGAGCAATTTCTTTCCAAAACTGATCATTATTTTGAAGTGATTGTTTGTAGAGCTTATCAAATTGATCGGACGTCATTAAGGTTGTGGGTCTGTAATTTTTCATGGCTTTAATCTTCACAAACAACTCCCTGATTCATATTTCTTAGCTGACCATCTCTGCTTACCATCTCTAAAGATATCTTTAAAAGTGATAGCTAAATGATAACCAGTGATGCTAAAACACTTCAATATGTTTTTTTCAGATAATTTTCTACCAGATAATTTTCTAAAGTGTAGGTACATGGCTCAATGTTCAGGTTGCCAAATTGCACACCTAGATCCAACTGCACAAATTGATTTCAAAAAAAATAAATTTATAGATCTATGGAAAAAAACTTTCTCCGTAGTTCCTGAAATAGAATTTAGGCGCCCCATAGAATCACAATTTAGAGACAGAGTTGATCTTACAGTTCAACGCCCCACAATTCAACACGATGCCATTTCCAACTCCTCGGAATGTGAGCAAGAATACCAAAAGCTAGGATTTTACAAAAAAGACTCTCGAGATATTTTAGATATAGAATCATGCCCACTCATGAGTAAAGGCACTTCTGATTTTTACACCGAAGTGAGAAAAGTCCATTTCCCAATTCAAAAAGGATCTCTAAGAATTAGAGTTTCTCCTGGAGGAAAAAGAGGAATTTGGCTCGATTTTTCGAATGAAGATATCAAAAAATTATTAGAAGAAAAAAACACACTTATAGAATTGACAAAAATATGTGATGTCATAGAAATCGGCCAAAAAAGAAAAAGACTTTCTCAAGTCGAAGGCCAATTCAAACTCACTGCCCCAGAATCGATCGCCTGGTTTGAAACCTATGATAAAAATTTAAATCCAATTGAATTAAAAATGAATGTAGGAAGTTTTTCTCAAACCGGCTTTAAAACCAACAAAGCCCTTATCTCAGAACTCTTCAAAGTTTTAAATCCCAATTTTAATAATCAAGTTCAAAATCAAATTCATGATCAAAAATGGATAGAACTTTGCTCTGGCTCTGGAAATTTAACCTTCCCTCTTCTCTCACTTTTTTCAAATGTGATCGCAACAGAACTTGACGAAAACGCCGTTGAATCTTTAAGAACCACCGCTAAAAATTTAAATTTATCCGAAAGATTGCAAGTTGAACAAATCAATATCCATAAACCTTCTCAAAAATTAGAGGATTTACTTTCTGGAGTTGATGGAATCTTAGCAGATCCCCCAAGATCAGGTTTACAGGGATTCCTAGAGGTAATCTCAAAATTACCAAAAGAAAAAATCCCAAAAAAATTCGTCTATGTCTCATGTTTCGCCGAAACACTAATTTCTGATTTAAAAACATTGAGCGACTTAGGTTACAAACCCAATAAAATAATTGGCATCGACCAATTTCCTCACTCCACCCACTGCGAATGGATTGTAAATTTATCTAGAGATTAGGATTAACTACCGGTGCCGGACCAAATGCCATAAATATGAGATAATTCACAATAGCGAGTACGACTGCGCCGATAATTGCAGAAAACCATCCATCAATATCGAATCCTTTTAGAAGACCAGCGGCTAATCTAAGAACGATAGCATTCACTACAAAGGTAAATAGTCCTAGAGTTAAAATATTGATTGGAAAAGTTAGAAATAAAAGAATCGGACGGATAAGCATATTCAGAAGCCCAACAATCAAACTCGCCCACATCGCACTCCCAAAAGATTTAATAGTAAATCCCGGAACAACATAAGCCGTAATCAAAAGTACAACCGCCGAAAGTAACCAAACCACAAGCATCTGAACCATAAAAAATCCTCCTGGATAATGTAACACCATTCTGCGGAACATTGCCTCAAAGAGCAATTCCATTTATATGAACTTTTACCCGCAAACTGAAGGATTAAGCAGAAAATTTAAGCAGGATCATGACAAACTGCTTCGATATTGTGGCCATCAGGATCAAACACAAAGGCTCCATAATAATCTTGATGATAATGCGGACGGGGCCCAGGAGCTCCGTTATCTTTTCCACCAGCAGCCAACGCAGCTTTATAAAATTCATCTACCTGTTTACGATTGTCTGCACGAAAGGCAACGTGGATTTTAGGTTGATTAGGAATACCCTCTACCATCCAAAAATCAGGCTTAGGAGCAACACCATATCCAAAAACAATTTTTCCTTCAGTGTGTTCCATAGGCACTTGAAAAAGCGCTGCATATCCAAGTGGCGCGAGCGCCATATCATAAAAGTGCTTACTCTTTTTTGGATCACTTACATTCAATCCCGTATGATCAATCATCTCATCACCTCATCGTTTATTTAGATGAGAAAGATTAATTGATGGAACCTTTCCAACTCAAGGTTTATTTAAAAATGCAATATGATGATATAAGATTACTGAGAAAGTATATCTTGAACTTCTTTGTAGCTATCTACGATATGCACAAAATCCAAATCCGTAGCTTTCGCCGTTTTATATTCGGAAATAAGAGTTTGATGAATAACATCGAGAAGAGGTGTCCAAAATTTTCTATTCACCAAGATCAACGGTTTTCTCGGAGTTTGTCCGGAGTAGACTGACCCGATAATCGAGAAAACTTCATCCAAAGATCCCAAGCCTCCGGGCATCACAACCCAAGCTTTGCTTACAGAAAGAAAAAGTTTTTTCCTAATCTGCAAGTCATCAAAAACAAAGAGTCTATCGATAAAAGTAGTGGGATGTCTCGCCCAAGGAGAATTCAATTCGATACCAATCGAATGAGTCTTCGATTTAAAAGCTGCTTTATTAGCAGCATCCATCACACCTGGTCCACCACCTGTCAAAATCGAATAGCCTAATTCTCCAAGTTGAAACGAAATGTCGTAAGTTAATTTATAAATTGGATCTTCTTCTTTAATTCTAGAACTACCTAAAATAGAAATAACTTTTTTGTTTTGAAAATATGCAGAAATACTCTGATCAAATTGTATAGAGTCTTTGGCCGCTAACTCTTTCGAATCACCAAACAACCCAACACAAGTATTGGCTCTTACCTCAGCAAAACCATAAAATGTAAGAAACAAAATAATAAAAATTCTCATAACCCAATTACCCCAATCAAAAAACAGCAGTAGCATAGATGGCTCGTCGCATCAATACTATTGAATTAAAGTAGAAGTAATACAGAGTGAATTTTTAGTTTTAAGACAAAAGGCAAAAAAAATGGGACGAACTAGGTTTACCTAATTCGTCCCATAAGACTGGCATCGTGCTACTCTCCCACACCGTTGCCGGTACAGTACCATCGCCGCTGATGAGCTTAACTGCTGAGTTCGGAAAGGGATCAGGTGTTTCCTCATCGCTATCAACGCCAAAAGTGTTGCATCATCCAGATTTTGCAATCTGTATGAACGCTTTGAAAATTGAACAGATTTGTTTAAGTATTTTTATATTAGCTATTCATTTAAGGTTTTAGCTATCATCTAGATTTTCACCTGACGATAGCATTTCCAAATAAGCTGAGACATTATTAATAAAAAAGCCGCACGACCTATTAGTACGGATCAGCTAAATACATTACTGCACTTACACCCTCCGCCTATCAACCTCGTAGTCTACAAGGAGTCTTTAGGAAGATTAACTCTTCAGGGAGAACTTATCTTAAGGTGGGCTTCCCGCTTAGATGCATTCAGCGGTTATCCCGTCCAAACATAGCTACCCAGCAATGCCATTGGCATGACAACTGGAACACCAGAGGTTCGTTCATCCCGGTCCTCTCGTACTAGGGACAACACCTTTCAATTCTCCTACGCCCACAGAAGATAAGGACCAAACTGTCTCACGACGTTCTGAACCCAGCTCGCGTACCACTTTAATTGGCGAACAGCCAAACCCTTGGGACCTGCTCCAGCCCCAGGATGTGATGAGCCGACATCGAGGTGCCA